>CAIUKZ010000480.1 GCA_903899865.1 uncultured Bacteroidales bacterium
TATTGGGCAATCTTTACATTTTTGACGGTGCTGAGCACAACATGCAAGCCCAACAACCAAAACAAATCGATTTAAACTCACTTAAATAATCAGTATGGAAGTTATAAACGCCCTAGGAAGAAGAAAAGCGGCAGTGGCTCGTGTTTTCGTGAGCGAAGGAAAAGGACAAATTACCATCAATAAACGTGATATAAATGTATATTTCCCATCACCAATTTTGCAATACGTGGTTAAACAACCATTAAACAAACTTGGAGTTGCTGAAAAATATGATATCAAAGTTAATCTTGATGGCGGTGGTTTCAAAGGACAAGCAGAAGCATTGCGTTTGGCAATAGCTCGTGCATTGGTAAAAATCAATGCCGATGACAAACCAGCTTTGAAATCTGAAGGTTTCATGACACGTGACCCACGTGAAGTAGAACGTAAAAAACCAGGTCGTCCTAAAGCTCGTAAGAGATTCCAGTTCTCTAAACGTTAAGAAGTTACAAGCATTTGGGTACAAGCTACAAGTATATTTTATTCACTTAGTTGCTTCCAAAAGCGAAAACTACTGTTTAATAACATAACGTCAAACTTCAGTTCCTAATTATTAATTATCAATTATTAATTATTAATTGAAAAGGTTTAGTATCTAAATCCCCGAGACTCTTTAGTATGCTGGTAGGCTACTCGGGGATTGATTTTTACAAGAAAGTAAACACATTCTAAAATACAAAAAATGTCAAGAACAAATTTCGAACAATTATTAGAAGCAGGTTGCCACTTTGGTCACTTGAAACGTAAATGGAACCCAGCAATGGCTCCATACATCTTTATGGAACGCAATGATATCCATATTATTGACTTGCATAAAACTGTAATCAAGGTAGACGAAGCAGCTGCTGCTTTGAAACAAATAGCTAAATCGGGACGTAAAATCCTTTTTGTAGCAACAAAAAAACAAGCCAAAGATGTAGTTGCTGAACGTGCTGCTTCTGTAGGTATGCCTTATATCACTGAGCGTTGGGCAGGTGGTATGTTGACCAACTTCCCTACCATCCGTAAGGCAGTTAAGAAAATGACTACTATCGACAAAATGACTACCGATGGTACTTTTGATAATATCTCAAAACGCGAGAAACTACAAATCACTCGTCAACGTGAGAAATTAGAAAAAAACCTTGGGTCTATTGCTGATTTAACTCGTTTGCCTTCTGCACTATTCATCGTAGATGTGATGAAGGAACATATTGCAGTGAAAGAAGCACAACGTTTGGGTATTCCAGTTTTTGGTATTGTTGATACCAACTCTAACCCTAATGAAATAGATTTCATAATTCCAGCAAACGATGACGCTACAAAATCTGTAGATGTAATCCTAGCTGCAATGGTAGCTGCCATCCAAGAAGGATTGGATGAACGCAAAGTAGAGAAAGTAGATGCTGCTGCTGAAGCTGGCGAAGCATTGGCATCGAAAGATAAAAAATCAAGAGTAGCAAAACGTCCACGTACTCAAAAAGAAGATGAAGAAGCGTTGAATCTCAATGTAGCTAAAAAATTCATCAAAGACGAAGAATAAGACCTCAAGCCCCCCATCCCCCCGAAGGGGGGCTTAGTTTTATACAATATAGAGTTACTGATGAATGAATTGTCTGTAACTTTTTTTTTGATAAAAATAGAAAACACACATAAACTTAAAAAATCTTTCCCACCAGATTTTCCCCAATAGGGGAATAAAAGGGGGCTTATTATGGCAGTAACAATGGCAGAAATATCAAAACTACGTACCATGACGGGCGCAGGAATGATGGATTGTAAAAGTGCACTTGCAGAAGCAGGTAACGATTTTGAAAAAGCAATAGAGATTATCCGTAAAAAAGGTCAAGCTTTGGCTGCTAAACGTAGCGACCGTGAAGCTTTCGAAGGATGTGTGCTTGCAGCAAACAATGGCGGATTTGCAGCTATCATTGCATTGAAATGTGAAACAGACTTCGTTGCAAAAAATGCTGATTTTATTGCATTGACTCAGTCTATCTTAGATGTGATTATGGCTCAAAAGCCTGCAAGTATCGAAGAAATTCAAGGGCTTAAAATCGGAGCTCAAACTATTCAAGAGTTAATCACTGAGCGTATCGGTGTGACTGGTGAAAAAATGGAGTTGGATTTCTATGAATTCGTAAATGGTGGCACTACCACTGCTTACATTCACCCAGGAAACAAGCTTGCTACTCTTGTAGCATTCGCAGAAGAGGGTGTTGACGCTCAAGTGGCTCGTGATGTAGCTATGCAAGCAGCAGCTATGAATCCTATTTCTTTAGACCGTTCGTCAGTTCCAGCTAAAGTGATTGAGACTGAATTGGAAGTGGGACGTGAAAAAGCACGTGAAGAAGGTAAACCTGAAAACATGCTGGAAAAAATCGCTGAAGGACGCTTGAATAAATTTTATCAAGAATCTACGCTTGTAGAACAAGCATTTATCAAAGATAATAAAATTACTGTTGCAGCATATTTGAAAGCAAATGGTGCTACTGCTACAGCATTCAAACGCGTAACTTTGAATCAAGAATAAAACTTGATGTTTATACAATTAAAAATCCTAGCATGAATGTGTTAGGATTTTTTTTATGCGTTTTTTTTTGTGTTTCTTTAAATTAGTTGTTGTATTTTTACTCCGTCTAACATTTACTTCTATTATTATGAAAAAAACTTTATTTTTATCACTTTTCTTGGCTGTATTTATCTGTGCTCAAGGTGCTGTTTCGAAAACAGTAAATCTAACAGCAGGAACACTCGCTACAGTTTTAACGCCCATTGAGTTGGGTTCGGTTACTAATCTTACCATTACAGGTACTATGGATGCTCGTGATTTTCAGTGTATCCGTGATTTTATGCCGAGTATTTCAGATTTGAACATAAGTAATGTGTCTATCGTGGCGTACACAGGAACCTCAGGCACAAGTTTTTTGACAACCAATTATGCAGCGAATGTAATTCCAGATTTTGCATTCTGTAGATTGTTTCCCACCTTATTTGTCTGTCCAGTTAAGTCTGTTTCATTACCAACAAGCATTACTGCCATTGGTTTTGTTGCATTTGGTTATACTGCTCTGACTACCATAGCCATCCCAGCGTCAGTTACAGCGATAAACGATGGAGCTTTTGCAAAATGTACACAGCTATCATCAGTGTCATTGCCTAGTTCCCTTAAAACCCTAGAGAAAACGGCTTTCGGATACTGTCAGTCATTAACAAGTATCACACTTCCTACGACTCTTGTCACACTAGCAGATTCGACCTTCAAAGGCTGCACCAGCCTCACTTCGCTCACTATACCCAACGGGGTTACTGTGATAGGCAACAGTCTTTGTCGTGGTTGTACATCCCTAAATGCCGTGACTTTGCCAAATGCCGTTACGTCTATCGGTAAGTCAGCATTCTTGGGTACAAAAATTTCGAGTATTTCGCTGCCTAATTCAGTAAGTGCCATTTCTGATTCTGCGTTTTTTAATTGTACTTTCTTGGCATCCATCCAAGTTGCCAATGCCACTCCAGTCGATTTGAGTGGTTCGCCAGCAGTGTTTACCGGAGTTAATAAAACTACCTGTGTACTCAGTGTCCCAAATCAATTGCCTTATTCTTCAAGTGTTATTTGGAAGGATTTTTCTAACACGATTGCAACAACGATAGGTGAGCCTAGTTTGATTAATTTTTCGGTCTATCCATCTCCTTCAAATGGACGTTTTGTAGTGCAACTGCCTGATGTAAATGAAACGAATCTGAGTGCAAGTCTGATTGATGTTCAAGGCAGCGTAGTGTCAACAGTGAAACTAAGTGGTGGCGAGTCTCAAGTCGATTTAACAGCACAACATCTTAACGGCATTTTTCTGCTACAATTAATCAATGACAAAGGTGTAGTTTTGGGAATGAAGAAGTTGATTATTGAGTAGTCATTTCTGGCTGATTGGATTGATGAATGGATAGATGCTGTTTGTGAGTATTTACTTTCTACAATTGATTTTTTATAGGGTGCATTTTACGTATTATATAATAAGTGTCGTTAAGGCTATAGTAAATATCAACAAATTATCATGAAGCATTGTCACAGTTTTATAGTTCTATTGTTTGTTTTTAGTTTCGTATTTAGTTTTGGCAAACCACCAGTTCGAAGAGTCAGGTTAGCCCCGCCAGTGATTACTAATTCACCACTTGGCACTGGTATGAATTATAAAATAAATAAAGGACCATCTTCGGCATTGACATTTACTGTGTCTGGTTCTGCATTAACAGGCCTTATCAGCGTGGCGGCTCCCACAAATTATGAGATTTCCTTGGATGGTAGTGCATTTCAACAATCTGCCATTTCCTTAAACTCTGTGGGCGGAACGGTAAATGCTACAACTATCTATGTGCGACTCAAAGCAGGTCTTCCAGTGGATGTGTATAATGAACAGATTACGCTAAGTTCGTCAGGTGCTACATCAGTCAGTGTTAATTGCTCTGGGGCAGTCAATCCAGAGATACTAAGTGTGGGTGGTGATGGAAATTATTGCACAGGGGCTTCTATCAAGTTGACTTGCAACGCCGTCGGAGCTACTCAGTATTTCTGGAAAGGTCCAAACAATTTCACATCTAACGAACAAAATCCTGTATTGCCGAATGCTACTACTGCCATGACGGGTACCTATACCGTTATAGCAAGTAATACTTCTGCCAATAATCTGGTTCAAAATGGTGATTTTGAACAGGGGAATGTAGGTTTTTCAAGTTCATATAAATATACTTCAGGATTTACCACAGATTTGTCTCAAACTATTTTGTATCCCAATAATTATACCGTGGCTACTTCAGCGGGGAAACCATGGGGAGTTAATCTGACTTCCTGGTTCGCTGATTGTACAGACCATACCAAAGGTGATGGAACAGGAAAAATGCTCTGCGTAAATGGTGGACCAAAGTCAGATGTTGAGATATGGGGAACGGATGTGACCGTTCAACCCAATATGAATTACAGTCTTTCTTATTGGGTGGAGTCTTTTCACTTGCCCAATGATCCTAATCCTTCCATACTACAGTTGAAACTCAACGGGCAACCTATTGGTAGCCCTTTTACAGTTAATAGCAATACCTGTATCTGGCAACCGTTTCAGTATCTGGCAACCTCCACTACTGCCAATATACACTTGTCTTTGGAAAATATGAGAACTGAAAATGCAGGGAATGACTTTTCTGTTGATGATATTTCTTTTAAAATTATTCTCTACGAAACAAAAACGGTCAATGTTATTGTAGGTTCCATTACGCCTCCAGCAGTGGGTACTATCACACGCCCCGACTGTAATATCCCAACAGGGAGTGTGGTGTTAAATAATCTACCTGTTGGAAACTGGTCATTGAAGCGTACTCCTGGTAATATTGTTGTAACAGGAAGTGGAAGTTCCACTACAGTTTCCGGTCTTGCTCCAGGTACTTATCAGTTTACTGTTACTGATGCCAACGGAGGTTGTACTTCTTCTTCCGTGAGTGTTACCATTCCCACGAAACTAAATCCAGTTGTTAGTACTAGCACCAATTCACTTACTGGATTTAGTTACAAAGTGACCAATGGACCTTCAGCTGTTCAGTCATTTACCATCAGTGACTCCGATTTAAGTACTGATATTACAGTTACTCCTCCTGTCGACTTAGAGATATCGACTTCCGCTACAGGTCCTTTCCAGTCTACTCCGTTGACGATTTCTAAGTTGGGTACTGTGGTCAGTGCAGTTCCCATCTATGTCCGACTGAGAGAGGGACTCAGCGTGAATACTTACAAGAACGAAAATATAGTTTTGAGTTCAAATTGTGCTACTGATGTGAATGTGAGTTGTGCAGGTCAAGTAACTCCATTGATTAAAACGATCATAGATGGAGGTCCTTATTGTTCGGGGGCAACCATTAATCTATCATGTACAGTTCTCGGAGCTACTTCTTATTCTTGGTCGGGACCCAATGGGTTCACTTCCAATATCCAAAATCCAACCATCAGCAATGCAGCCTCCAACATGTCGGGCACATATACCGTGACTGCCTCAGCCATGAGTGTAGATGGACTTACTACTCTGACTGATTCTAGATCCATCATTATGACTGTTCATTCAGTAGTCAATGCACCTAAAGTAGATAGAACTACTCATCCCAAATGCGGAGTGCCTACAGGTGTGGTAGATTTAAGTCGCTTTCCTTCAGGGAACTGGACTTTGACTACTTCCCCTGCTGATGTGGCTGCAATTCATGGAGTTGGTGATGTAGTTACTCCTGTTTCTGGCCTCAAGCACAATACCGATTACACTTTTACAGTTACAGATGAAGCTACTGGTTGCTCATCAGCGCCGTCAGTAGTAGCGCATATTGATGATACACTGGTAGTTCCTGTTCAGCCTCAGATAGGCTTCATAATCCAACCTATCTGTGGGTTTGATTTTGCATCGGTGACTTTAAATAAACTTCCGAAAGGCAATTGGCGATTGACATGTTCGCCAGCGGATGTGGTAATACCTGATGGGAATGGAGAATCTACCACTGTTAATGGACTAAAATCAGGAAAGTCATATACGTTTATAGTCGAAGATGCTAGTTCGGGATGTAAGTCTATAGCTTCCAATGCAGCGAATATTGATCCATCTCTCAATGTGCCAATTGTTATAATTGACTCAGTTATACATCCTACCTGTGGGGTGAAAACAGGTGGAGTTGTATTTAGTGGATTGCCAGCTTCATGGAAAATAACACCCTCGCCTGCCGACGTGCCAGAAAGAACAGGAAGCTCAGCTACATTTGTTTTTGATGGATTAAAAGCTAAAGGCACATATACTTTTTTTATTACAGATTTGAATTCGGGATGTGGTTCAACTCCCACAGCTCCCAAAATAATAAATGATACTTTACGCATCCCACCACCACCTAAGGTGAAAGTAACCACTATTCCTACTTGTGAGTCGGCTACTGGGAGTGTATTGGTATATGGACTTCCGAGCACTGGTAAATGGACGTTGAAGCAAGTGTTGAATGGTACATCAGCTGCTGATCAGGGAATTATTATTTCGGGAAGTGGTGAAAGTATTCCGCTCCCCAAATTGGCAGGAGGTGCTTATCAATTTTATGTGATTGATGAGGTGTCTGGCTGTCCATCGTTACCGTCTGATTCTTCGGTAATTGTCATTCCACCACAGCCAGTAACCAACGTGCCCGATATCAAGATAGATCAACCTACCTGTGCCATTGCCACTGGAACGCTTACATTTTCTGGGCTCCCATCAGATGCTTGGACTATGAATGGCTCGGATGGTAAGGTGTATAAGGGCAATACGACTAACTTTGAAATTAAAAATGTGACTCCTGGTGATTATACTTTTGTAGTTACCAATGATGTTACCACCTGTTTGTCATTGCAGTCGCCTGTAGTTACTGTGTTGCCACAACCCATAACGCCTGCGGTTCCTGTCATCGTAAATGTAGTAAAACCGACCTGCAATAAACCTTATTCCACCATTGCATTGAGCAACTTGCCACCGACGCCCACTTGGACACTGACAGCCACGCCATCGGTAGGAACGAATGTGCTTACGCTTCTAGGCAAGGGACCAACGGCTGAATTCACTGGATTCGAACCCTCAAATAGTTACTCTATCTTTGTTAATAATGGAGCTTGTAATTCAGAATCAGTGGCTGTCACTATCGCAGCCATGCCTCCCATGCCAGCTTCACCACGTATTGACTCGGTGATTCAACCCAAGTGCGCCATGCCTTCAGGAAGTGTGAAAGTGTCAGGGCTGCCAGCGGGTAATTGGGTGCTGATAGACACTCAAAGTAAGTTGCAGAAAAAAGGGGCAAGTCGCACCGTTGAATTTACGGATTTGTTGATTGGTAAGCATACCATTTCGGTGATTGA
>CAIUKZ010000481.1 GCA_903899865.1 uncultured Bacteroidales bacterium
GAGTTCTTCAATAAATGGTGCAAAGGCAGCAAGGAAATCCATTTTTCGTGCTTGGCGTTCCTCACCCGATGAGCCTGATGGGATGTACACGCTGATAACCGACAGGTCGCCAAAGTCGGCTCTAATCACTCGTCCTTCTGAGTCATGAAGAGGATGGTTCATTCCTATCACCACATTGTCTGGTGCCTTTTTGCAGAGGATGGCTACTCCACTATAGCCTTTTTTTTCGGCAGAATGCAGATAAGATGTGTAGCCCATTTCAGCAAATAGCAGTGTGTCTATCTGCTCGGGCTGCGCTTTGGTTTCTTGTAGGCAAAGTACATCAGGGTTTTCTGCTGCCAACCATTCTGTAAAATTTTTTGTCAGAGCGGCACGTATGCCATTGACGTTATATGAAATTATTTTCATTAGTGGAGTAGTTTATTGATTAGCGCGGCGTACTTGTTTGAATAGTTCGGAGGCAAACACCAGGTCGTTCAGCGACTGGCTATCAACATGAAAAATGTCTTCTTTGCTTCCTTGCCATGATTTTACGCCTTTTTCTATAAAAATGATATTGTCGCCAATTTCCATCACCGAGTTCATGTCATGCGAGTTGATGATGGTGGTGATGTCAAATTTTTGAGTTATCTCATGTATCAGGTGGTCAATGACCAATGATGTTTTTGGGTCTAAGCCAGAGTTGGGCTCGTCGCAAAATAAGTATTTTGGTTGTAATGCGATGGCCCGTGCTATGGCTACGCGTTTTTGCATACCACCGCTAATTTCGGAGGGCATTAGTCCGAATGATTTTTCTTCCAGATTGACGTGCTGCAGACAGAATCTAGCTCGGTCTTGCATTTCTGCGGGAGTTTTGTCCGAAAACATTTCCAATGGATACATTACATTCTCAAGCACAGTAAGCGAATCAAATAATGCCGAACCTTGGAAGAGCATGCCCACTTCTCGTCGTAACAGTCGAATGTCACTCATTCGCATCTCAGCCAGATTTCTGCCGTCGTATTCTATTCTGCCACTGTCAATTTTATGAAGACCGATGATGCTTTTGACTAATACCGATTTTCCTGAACCACTCTGACCGATAATCATGTTGGTTTTCCCCGTTTCAAATACGGTGGAAATATTCTTCAATACTTGATACCCATCATCAAATGTTTTATTGACATTTTTTACTTCTATCATGGTGTGTGTTCTTGTTGCCTTTGCCGTTGACTATTTAGTAAGCATTAGGTTGGTTATCACAATGTTGAAAAATAGGATAATGATGCTGCTGTTTACCACAGCGTTGGTGCTAGCTTTTCCCACATCCAAGGCTCCTCCTCGTGCATTGTATCCATAATATGCCGCTACAGAAGTGATGATAAATGCAAAACACACTGATTTGATGATGGAGTAAAGTACATAATATGGCACGAAGGCATACTGGATGCCGATAAGATAATTGCCTGTGGTGATGATGTTTGTGAAAACACCTACAAGGTATCCACCCACCAGTCCGATGGCAATGCTGAATATCACCAAAAATGGCATCATCACCATAAAGGCTGTCACTTTGGGAAGTATCAAGTAGTTGGCCGAATTGACACCCATGATTTCCATGGCGTCTATTTGCTCAGTGATGCGCATTGTGCCGATTTCAGATGCCACGTTAGAGCCCACTTTGCCAGCCAGTATCAGACACATGATGGTGGACGAAAATTCTAAGAGAAGTGTGTCGCGCGTTACCAGTCCGGTGATGTAGTCGGGCAGCCATGGGTTGGAAGTGTTGAGCTGAGTTTGCATGGTCATGATGGCGCCGATAAACACCGATATGATAATGACGATGGGCAAGGAGGCTAAGCCCAGTTTTTCTAACTCTTTGGGAAATTGTCGGAAGAACATTCGTGTGCGGTCAGGTTTCACAAAAACCTTTCGCATTAGCAAAAAATACTTTCCAGTGTCGCTTATTATATTCATTAGATGTTCAAAATATGTTCCAAAAAATCAACTGCAAATATACTCAATAATTATGATAGTTGGGTGCAGATTGTTTTTTCACTTTAACTACCTTTTAGGTGTTTTAGTTTATTTAAACGTCTAGAAAATGCATACAGGAGAAACTCATTGCTGAATTTCTCCTGTATTATGCTGTTTTTGCTGTGCAGAAAATCGCTGTTAAACGCGTCTTTCTTTGATTCTTGCTTTCTTACCTGTAAGGGCACGTAGGTAATAAAGTTTTGCACGACGCACTTTACCGTGTTTGTTCACAGTGATGCTTTCGATGAATGGTGATTCAAGGGGGAAAATACGCTCAACACCGATATTGCTTGAAATTTTGCGAACAGTGAAGCGTTTTTTTGTGCCATGACCTACGATTTTGATCACGTCACCACGAAATTCCTGGATACGCTCTTTGCTACCCTCGATGATGCGATATGCCACGGTAACTGTATCGCCAGCTTTGAAGTCTGGATGTACTTTGTCAACAAGAAATGCTTGTTCTGCAACTTTAATTAAGTCCATTTTATGCTTTGTTTTAATTGATTATTATGCGCAATATTCACAGACCACTCTATATTCTGTCAGAGATTACGCTAAAATTTGGACTGCAAAAGTACAGCTTTTTTTTAGATGAACAAAATTTTGTGCTGAAATTGTTAGCTAAATGTTTGTTGCAGAGTTGTGAAATGCCTTTGGCTAACTTTAGAATCTTTTTTTTACCAATACTTTCAGTCCATTTTCCATCATCTTGATTTTGATTTCATGCCAACACAGTGCTCCCTAGCGTTTAACTCCTTCGTATGCTTGTTCTGCTTTGCGGGAGTATGAGGGCTTAGGTTTCATTTATCCCCTAACGGGGAATGTAAATGTGTTTTCATCCATTGGCTATTAACATTCATTCCTACGGGAAAGAAAAGACCGTAACTCGATTTTTATTTTTCATAAACCCAAGGCGATGCCATTGGGCTAGGATATATTACCACTTCGTGGCGAAGATGTGGACATGACCTTGATTACGTCATCTAAACATCAGAATCAACCCTCTCCAAATGGATTATAATCGACATTTTTATGAGCGGTATAATCGCAGAGACAGAAATTTTTATTTCAGTCTTCTAATCTCCTATTTTCTAGAGCTTTCTTTGCATTCAATGAACTTACCACCTTTTTACCCGTTTTAGATTCTAGTTCTTTCAGGGCAACTTTGGCTACATTGCCCCCTTGTTGCGCTACTTTTTTGCTTTCTTCTAGATCTTTTGGGTTTACAGCCTGTGAAATATCTTTGGTGGAAGCCTCTGCAAGCATATTCAATATCAATTCGGTATTGGTCATATTATC
>CAIUKZ010000482.1 GCA_903899865.1 uncultured Bacteroidales bacterium
CGTAAAAGACCTAGGCAATCTTCAAGATGCCATCCAAGAAGCATTGGAAATCAAGAAAAACAGATATGCTTACAAGCACATTGGCGAAAACAAAACACTGCTTATGGTGTTTTTCAATTCCAGTCTGCGCACCAGACTCAGCACTCAGAAAGCCGGCATGAACCTAGGCATGAACACCATGGTGCTAGACATCAACCAAGGGGCATGGAAACTGGAGACCGAACGAGGTGTGGTAATGGATGGTGACAAACCAGAGCACATTCTCGAAGCCATTCCTGTGATGGCAAGCTATTGCGATGTGATTGGCGTACGTGCTTTTGCGGGATTGGAAGATAAAAAATTTGACTACGAAGAAACCATCATCAATCAGTTTATTCAGCATTCTGGCAAACCTGTGTTCAGTATGGAAGCTGCCACAGGTCACCCACTGCAAGCATTTGCAGACCTCATTACCATCGAAGAATTCAAGGACAAGCCACGGCCTAAAGTTGTTTTGACATGGGCGCCTCATCCCCGTTGTTTGCCACAGGCAGTACCCAATTCATTTGCCGATTTTATGAATGAAGCTGATGTGGAATTTGTAATCACACACCCAGAAGGATATGAGTTGGCACCTGAGTTTGTACGAGGAGCACGCGTGGAATATGACCAAATGAAGGCTTTCGAAGGGGCTGACTTTGTGTATGCCAAAAACTGGTCGGCATTCCAAGACCCAAATTATGGAAAAATCATCTCCAAAGATATGAGCTGGACTGTAAGCAGTAGGCAAATGGCTGTAACCAACGATGCACGATTTATGCACTGCCTACCTGTGCGAAGAAACATGATAGTAACCGATGAGGTGATAGAAAGTCCACGTTCCATCGTGATCCCAGAAGCTGCCAACAGAGAAATATCAGCTCAGGTGGTGATAAAAAGATTATTAGAAAGCATTTAATGAAAATGGAAAAACTGACAATCGTAAAAGTCGGCGGAAAGATAGTAGAAGAAGCTGAAAGTCTAAAACAACTGCTAAGCGACTTTTCAAAAATAGAAGGAAACAAAGTGCTCGTTCACGGCGGAGGTAGATCAGCTACTGCCATGGCCACCCGATTGGGGATAGAGAGTCAAATGGTGAATGGACGAAGAGTGACCGACGAGGAAACGCTCAAAGTGGTGACCATGGTATATGGCGGACTCGTCAACAAACAAATAGTAGCTGGACTTCAAGCCATAGGCGTGAATGCATTGGGACTTACTGGTGCCGATTTGAATTATATGCGCTCCGAGAAACGTCCTGTGAAAGAAGTTGATTATGGATTTGTGGGTGATGTAAAAGAAGTGAAAGCTGATTTACTGGCTGAACTTATCTCCAAAGGAGTAGTACCTGTATTGGCACCACTCACTCACGACCAAAAAGGAAATCTACTCAACACCAATGCTGATACCATAGCTGGAGAAGCTGCTAAAGCATTGGCGAAGCATTTTGATGTGACGTTGATGTATTGCTTTGAGAAAAAAGGGGTACTAATGAACGAGAATGATGATGATAGCGTTATCGAAACCATCACCCCCAATTTGTTTGAAAAATATGTGCAAGAAGGTATTATTCAAGGTGGAATGATACCCAAGCTGGAAAACTCATTTGAAGCCATCAAAGCTGGGGTAACCAAAGTAATCATAACCCGTGCCGACCATATCCATACCAGTGGTGGCACTACAATTGTAAAATAAAATGTACACCGAACTATCCTCCGACGCCATAGAGCTATTAAAAGAAATGATTGCTACACCTTCTTTTAGCAGGGAAGAAAGTGCTGTAGCTGATTTACTTGAACGCTATGTAGAACTACGAGGATATGTGGCAGCCCACAAAGGAAATAATATCTGGTTGACAAGTCCGGGTTTTGATCTTTCGAAACCTACCATCTTGCTCAACTCACACATTGACACCGTCAAGCCATCTGCATCGTGGAAGCGTGACCCATTCACACCCACCAGTGAAGATGGTAAGCTGTTCGGACTTGGGAGCAATGATGCAGGTGCTAGCGTAGTGAGTCTGCTACACTCATTTTTTCATCTCACCAGCACCCATCAAGCTTATAATCTGATTTTTGCGGCATCGGCAGAAGAAGAAGTGTCTGGTAGTAATGGGATAGAAAGTTTACTGAAAGAACTTCCCAAAATTGACTTTGCCATCGTAGGCGAACCCACCAACATGAACTTAGCCGTAGCCGAAAAAGGACTGATGGTGATAGACTGCACTGCCACTGGCATATCTGGTCATGCAGCGCGAGATGAAGGTGATAATGCCATTTATAAAGCCCTAAAAGACCTAGAATGGTTTCGCACGTATGAGTTTCCTAACAAATCAGAACTACTCGGACCAGTAAAAATGTCGGTGACACAAATCAACGCTGGCACACAGCACAACGTGGTGCCGGACAAATGCACATTTGTGGTGGACATCCGCAGTAACGAACTGTACTCCAACCAAGAAATTCTGGACATTATCCGTCAACATACCAGCGTAGCGGTACAGCCACGCTCTACACGCCTTAGCTCCACCGCCACACCGCTGGATCACCCTATTGTGACTAGAGGAAAGCAACTCCAACGAACAATCTATGGTTCCCCCACCCTATCCGACCAAGCATTGCTCACCTGTCCCAGCATCAAGATAGGTCCTGGCGACTCATCACGCTCACACACTGCCGACGAATACATCCTCGAATCCGAAATTGCCGAAGCAATAGAACTGTATATTAAATTATTAGATGGTGTGAGAATAGCCTGATTGCACTTTTGTGTGAGCTAGGAAAACAAGGTGGGTGAAACGCAAGCAGAAAATTAAACCACAAAAGTTACAAAAGGAAACACATTGACTTAGTGCCTTTGTGTTTAGCCAAAAAACGAGAAAATATATCGCGTGCGGGGACTGATAAAGGATTCTTTGAACACGAAGACACGAAGACACGAAGCCACCAAGTCGCTAAGAAAAACTCTAGAGTTTTCTCATTGTGTACTTATTATTACACAAAGTATAGTAATAGCTCATACGAATAATTGTGTCTTTGTGCCTTAGTGCCTTTGTGTTTAGCAAAAAAAAAGGAGAAAAATGTCGCGTGCGGCGTCTGATAAAGGATTCTTTGAACACGAAGACACGAAGTCACAAAATCGCTACGAAAAACTCTAGAGTTTGTACCTGTGTGTTCAATTGTGTTTTCATAGAATACCCATCCAAAACGTTATAGAGCCAACTTTTTTGACTTGATCCAGTAAATTGAAAATGCATTCTTACTCCAAATAAAAAAAGTTTCATCTGAAACCAGACAAAACTCTTATTATCAATCAGTTGGTGCGCAGGAGGAGATTCGAACTCCCACGCC
>CAIUKZ010000483.1 GCA_903899865.1 uncultured Bacteroidales bacterium
ATCAATTCCAAAATCTAACGGATATGAAAGCCTTCATACAACCGTACTCGGAAGCGAAGGAAAATGGATAGAGGTTCAAATAAGAACCGTTCGCATGAATGAGATTGCTGAAATGGGACTTGCTGCTCACTGGAAATACAAAGGCATTAAGAGTGAATCGGGGATGGATGAATGGCTGAAAAGTATTCGTGAGATTCTAGAAAATCCAGAGCTGAATGCAGTGGACTTTATGGATGAGTTCAAACTCAATCTGTATGACAAAGAGGTGTTTGTGTTTACTCCCAAAGGAGACTTACACAGACTGCCAAAAGGAGCAACGGTACTCGATTTCGCATTCTCTATTCACTCTAACCTTGGTTCCAAATGTGTGGGTGCGAAAGTGAATGGCAAAAACATGTCCATTAAACATGTGATTAACAATGGGGATTCGATAGAAATACTCACCTCACCGACTCAGAAACCAACTGGATCGTGGCTGAATGTAGTGACCACATCAAAAGCAAAGAACAAAATCCGGCAAGCATTGAAAGAGGTTGAGTATAAAGATGCTGAAATAGGAAGAGAGCTGATAATAAGACGGTTTAAAAACTGGAAATTGGAATTGGATGATGGAAAAATATCTCGTCTTGCTAAGAAAAAAGGGTATAAAACCGTCAGCGATTTTTACCAGGACGTGGCCTCCGAAAAGCTTGACATGCACATACTCCGCGATGCTTACACTCACCTAGACAAGGTGACTAACTTGGAGCAACCTGAAAATAGACGCGCAGACTCATTCGTACAAGAAAGTCCAAGTGTGGATGCAAACAGTAAAGATGATGAGCTGATTATTGGGCAAGATTTGAAAAACGTTGATTTCAAACTAGCCAAATGCTGTAACCCAATATTTGGAGATGATGTTTTTGGATTCGTTTCAGTGGTGGGTGGAATAAAAATTCACCGCACTGACTGTCCCAATGCCCCTCAGATGATTGCACGATTTGGCTATAGAATAGTAAAAGCTCGCTGGCACGGAAAATCCACTGGCACTCAATATCCTATTACGTTGCGGATTATTGGCAATGATGACATAGGGATAGTCACCAATATAAGTTCTTTAATATCTAAAGAGAAAAACATCTCCCTACGTTCAATTTCTATCGATTCTAACGATGGATTGTTCCAAGGCAACCTAACTATCATGGTGAGTGACACCAAAGACCTGGAAGCGGTAATAAGAAAGATAACCACTATCAAAGGAGTAAAGCATGTGACACGGTCATAAAAAGGTGTTGGTTACATAGCTAAGTGCAAAATTGAATGAGGCTATCAATTTTTTGAAATAATTAAACATACGAAGTTCAGAAAAAGGGATAAAAGTTGCATGAGGATTTTACAAATTCCATTGACAGCTGTGGATAACCGAAAATTTCATTTCTGAAACAAACAACAAAAACAGCAGAAATGCAGGATCACAAATTAATACCGCTTATTATTAAATTGGCTTCCAAATTCTTTTGGCCAATTTTAATAATAGTACTCGCATTGCTGAAACCTCATATTGCCAAGCGGGTGCTAAAAAAGAGTCAATCTAAAGACCCGATGTGGAATGAAGATGAACTTAAGCATATTGCCGAAAAAATATTTCCTTTAGTTCATGAATCCCTAGCAAAAAGGGACAGTGCTATCATCGGAGATTATGTTACCGACCACATGTTTATGTTTCATGAACGTGACATCAACGAGTTGATGTCAAACCATGAAATATATAAATACTCCTCCATCAACATCACAAAAATTGTTGTCATCGGTGTTGAAGACTATAAAGAGAATAATGATGACACATTTAGTGTAAAAATCAATGGAAGCATGATCTCCTACACCACCGATGAAAATAACGACGAATACATCAACAACTCACCAAACAATATCAAGCAATTCAACAACATACTTGAATTTGTAAGGGATGGTAACAGCTGGTATCTGCACAAAATCTTCGAAGA
>CAIUKZ010000484.1 GCA_903899865.1 uncultured Bacteroidales bacterium
AATGATTGAAAATTATCATAGCCAGGATTTGCATCCCGTAGTTCACACCACCTTGAAAACCGATGAAAATCCGCACAAAAAGTCAAGACCACAGGCGCTTGAGTCACCATGGGTTGATTGAAATGTGCGGGAGCTAATTGCTTTTTGATGGTTTCATCTGTGGTGACTATTACGCTGTAAGCTTGCATATTACCCGTATTGGAAGCTCGGCAAGCGACGGTGAGAAGTTCTTCGATCAATTCTTTTTCAATAGGTTGTGTGGTGTATTTGCGTACAGTGCGGTGATTGTTGAGATGGTTAAGCATTTTTTATAATAAATGAAGTTTTATTAGCTGGTTAATCTAGGAATAATAATGACTGGTTTTTAAAAGACGAACGAATGTTGCAAAAGGGCAAAAATTCTGTTAAACTTCTCTTAATGCACAAAAACTGCGCAAAGGTATTAAGATTTTTAGGTTGTCACAATAATCGCTACTGTATTTTTTTTCTACCCTAAGGTCTCCTATTTTTTTGGTTTTTACATTTCTTATGTATTCTGTTTCAGTAGCCACAATATATTTTTTGTATCTTTGTGAGCTTATCAAAAATGGTACATTTAGTGAAAAAAGTAGTTGTTTTTATCCTTGTTTTATGTTATTTGTCGCCTCTGTTTGGAGAGGTTCCGCCCAACTATAGGTTTGTTAAAACCTGGCGGGTGGATGATCGGTTTGGTGTAGTTGATTCTATACCTGTGGATTCGGCTCCGCATAATTTTCAGTATGATAATCCCATTGACAAATACAGTATTGCCAATTCATATAATGGCAACTTAGGGTCGCCCATTCAAGCGAAGTTGTATTTTGATCGTCCAGAAAATAAGGATTTTATATTCTCAACTGCTTACGTGCCGTATATTAAGAATAATAAAAATACTACATTTTATAATACCAAAACTCAATACAGCATGTTGCATTATATCTCTGGAGGTAGTGCATTTAGGGATCAGGATTTATTGAAGTTTTTTTTTACAGCCAATGCCAACAAACGAACTAACTTTGGTGTGACTATTGATTACTCAGAATCGCCAGGTGAATATGCCTATCAAGGCTCCAAACGCAATAATGCCACCTTGTTTGGAAGTTACAACGGCATTCATTATACTGCTTATGGTACAGTGTTTACCAACGAACATTACAATAAAGAAAATGGTGGGCTGGATGACCCAAGCGCCATAAGGAACAGTGAGACGGAGAATAGGGTGTTTAAATCACTCAAAACAAAAATGGATGATGCTGAGTCAAAGTACAATCAGTCAGGGCTATTTTACAATCATCAATACACCATTGGGTTTAATAAGACCAAGCAGATTAACAAAGATTCCATAGCCACTGAATATGTGCCAGTGACACGGTTTGCTCACACTTTGAAAATAGGCGATTCGCGTAGGCATTACTATGAAAATAATGCTAATACAGCATTTTATTCAAACACATATTTTAAAAGTTTAAAAAGTACTCGCGACACAGCTGCGTTGCAATCCATTCACAATACTGTATCCATCAGCATGGCGGAGGAATTTAATAAACTGCTCCGCTTTGGTCTGACTGCTTTTGCTGAAAACGAACATTTGGTGCACACCAGTTTTTTATATAAAGACAGTACGATAAGTTACACCACGCTCAATTCAACTAAGATAGGAGGTGTATTGTCAAAAAATCAAGGGCGTATTTTTAAGTATAACTTTCTGGGAGAGTTAACATTAATAGGATTCAAAGCTGGCGATTTTAGGATAGAGGGAAATGTGGGTGGTTATTTCAAATTGTGGAATGACAGTGTAACCCTTGTAGCCAAAGCATTTTCTAGATCAGACCAACCTTCTTTTTTATTGCAAAACTATTCTTCTAATCATTTTATGTGGAAAAATGATTTTGTGAAAACCAACCGAACTCACATCAGTGGTACATTTGCCATTCCTACACGACAATTGTCGCTCACTGTAGGTGTTGAAAATATCGCCAATTATATCTATTTCAACAATCAAGCTTTGCCAACCCAGAACGCAGGTAGCATTCAGGTCATTTCTGCCAATTTAAAACAATGTTTACGTGTAGGAGCATTCGGGTTGGAAACAAATGTGGTATATCAAAAATCATCCAATGCTGCAGTGTTGCCACTTCCTGAAATTGCATTGTTAGAAAATTTGTTTTACGAAGAAAAATGGTTTAAAGTATTGACAATGCAAATTGGTGTCAATCTGCGCTACCACACAGCCTATTATGCCCCAGCTTACATGCCTGCTATCGGCCAGTTTAGCACCCAATCTGAAGTGTTAATAGGTAATTATCCAGTGGCAAGTGTTTACTTTAACTTCCATTTGAAGAGGGTGAGGTTTTTTATGCAATACTATCATGTAGATCAACTTTTCTTAAGAGACCAGCCCTATTATTCCATGCCCAATTATCCACTAGCTCCAGCAGTTATTCGTACCGGCATATCGTGGGCATTTTATGATTGACGGTTCTATGAAGCCAAATCTAGGTGATATAGTCATGGCTGACGATGCTTCAATATAAAAATTTCTGAATTGAATGAAACGTAAAAGAATAGTTCAACTATCGATAGAAGTCATAATTATTATTGTGATTGCTGTGCTTGCGTTTATACAGTTCAAAAGCAGAAAGCATGATTTACCACAAATTTTGGAGTCTGGAAGGCTCTATGTATTGACAGATAGTAGTAGTCTTGGTTTTTGTAAAAGTGGTGGCAAGGTGGGTGGTTTTCAGTATGAAATCATTAAGGCATTTGCAGATACGCTTGGAGTGGAACTGGTTATCACAGAGGAAAGCGATTATGAAAAGTGCATTGCACTGCTCAAAAATAGAGAATATGATATCATTGCTAGTCTGATACCCATTACCAACGAAAAGAAAACTGATTTGCAGTTCACCATGCCACTCCAATGGTCAAGATTAATGCTGGTGCAACCCCTAGAAACAGACTCTGGGTTTAAACACCATTCCAATGTGTTGGATCTCGGTGGCGATACACTGGTTGTAAATATTCATTCACCACATAAATATCGCATTGCACATTTGTCTGATGAAATTGCACAACCCATCTATGTGAAAGAGGTGAGTGGTAAAAGTGAAGAACAGTTGGTTCAACAGCTGTCTATGCGAAAAATAGGTAGGACGATATGCGATGAAAAATCAGCAACTGTATTCAAACGAAAATATCCAAATATAGATGTATCT
>CAIUKZ010000485.1 GCA_903899865.1 uncultured Bacteroidales bacterium
AACAAGATTATTTGAATCATCCAACAATGATTGAACACTTTTAGGGATTTCTCTTAAAGTAAAATCAAATACTCTTTGACCATCCATGTGCAAGTGAAGCCCATTCTTAGAATTTCCATACTCATCAAACCGCCACATTAAACTCTCTTGAGAAAATGGTTTCCTATATCCTCCTTCAGGTATCAAGATTGCATCAAAGTTTTTACCATCACTAAAGAAATTAAAAGCACTTTTTTTGCTTGAATAACCAAATTTACCTAAAATCAATGCGGCGGCTCCATCCCCAAAAAGAGTAGATGTTACTCTATCCCTACTAGATAATATTTTTGATAAAGTTTCAGCAACAATAAACAAAACATTTCCATTGAGAGAATTTGCCAATGCAAAAGCAGTACTAAGACCTTGAACAAATCCTGCACAACCAGCATTAATATCTATACATAATAATTCTTTCTTAAGATTAAGACGATCTTGTAAAATATTAGAGGTAAATGGTATCTTGTAATCCGATGTCTGACTAACAAAAATTAAAGCTTTTATATCTGAAGTTTCAATCCCATTGGAAAGAACATCCATAGCAGCATGAAATGCCAAATCAGCAGAAGTGACTTCGTTACTAGCATAGCGTCGTTCTAAAATACCAGTAATCCTCTCAAATTTTCTGATTTCATCAGAAGTAATTATATGAGAAAAGAACTCATTATCAACAACTTGTTTCGGAACACAAGCTGAAATTGCCTGTATACCAATACCTTTAAAATTATAAAACATTTATGAATCAGTTAATCAAACTTTTCAACACCAATAAAGTAAATAAGAGATTGAACATCAGTAAGCTTTTCAATATCATTACCTGTAATAATGACATTGAATTTTTCAGAAACAAAACCAATTAAAATCATAGCAGATAAGGAATCCCACTCTTCCAAATTCTTAAAAATTGTAGAATTATTGATTGGCGAATCAAGTTCAAGTTCATCTTGAAGTTTGTTAATAAATTCTGATTGAGTCATAGAAATAAACATTTAAATTGTAAAACTAAAATAATTTTTTTAAAGTTACTAGTCCTCCACACCAAGAAAAACCTACTCCAAAACCAATTAAAACAATCCTGTCTCCTAAATTCGCTTTACCAGATTCTAAAAATCGTTTAATTGCAATTGGTATAGTATTAGAAACAGTATTTCCTCCATCAAGGAGGTCCACATAAAAATTTGATTCTGAAATTTGAAGTTGCTTTCTCAAGGTGGTTAACATAAAGGCATTTGCTTGATGAAAAATAAATTGTTGAATTTCATCAATTATAGTGTTATTGATATTCAAAACTTTTTGAGTAAAATCCGGGATAATTGTTGAAGTAAAATTAAAAACAGCAGGTCCATTCATAAATAGATTATTGTCTGTGTATTGATTATCAGTACCATAAATTTTCATCTCAGGATTTGGATCAATAGAACAAAAACTTGCTCCATTTTTGACAATTAAGTCACTTGCTCCAGCACCATCCGTACCAAATAAAAATTCCCCTACTCCTTCATCTTGACTAAAGGAAATCAAAGTTACAGTTGCAGCATCACCAAAAATTGATCGATTCATTCGATCTAAATCATTAATATACTTTGAATAAGTTTCAGAAGTTACTAACAAAACATTTTTTACAGAAGAACCGTTTATTAATTTTTTAGCCAAATTTAAACCATATGTGTAACCAGAACAACCTAAATTAAAATCTAGAGCTCCAACATCTGTTCTTAAACCACATTCGTTTTGAATCAAACAAGCAGAAGTAGGTAAAAAATATTCTGGACTTTGAGTACAATATAACACAAAATCAATTTCAGACCGCTTAACATTTGATTTATCAAATAACTTATTTACAACCCTAATGGCTAAAGTTAAAGCAGTTTCATTTTCAGATACAATATATCTATTTCTAATTCCGACTTTTTTTTCAAATTTCGAAAAATCATAATCAGGAAATTCTAAAGATAAAGACTCATTTGAAATTAATTTATTTGGA
>CAIUKZ010000486.1 GCA_903899865.1 uncultured Bacteroidales bacterium
CACCTATTGTTCAGCGCCTCAAGGATATGGGCTATGAATTTACCATTCAAGCACGCATCAAGTCCATTTTTTCTATTTCCAAAAAAATGACAAAGCGTAAAATTCCTTTTGAGGAAGTTTATGATATTTTGGCTGATAGAATCGTGTTTGTGCCTCGTGAGGGAATGAGTGAAAAAGATCAATGCTGGATGCTCTATTCTACCATCACGCAGTTTTACAAGCCACACCCTGAGCGTATCCGCGACTGGGTAAGTACCCCCAAAGCCAATGGATATGAGGCACTTCATGTCACCGTCATGGGGCCAGGTGGACGATGGGTGGAAGTTCAAATTCGTAGTAAACGAATGGACGAAATAGCCGAACAAGGGTTGGCTGCTCATTGGAAGTACAAAACGGGTGAAAATGATGAATCAGAGTTAGAAAAGTGGTTGAAGACCATTCGTGAATTACTTGAACATCCAGATCCGAATGCAATTGATTTCCTAGATACCTTCAAGCTCAATCTTTTTTCACAAGAAATCTTTGTATTTACCCCCAAGGGTGATATTAAAACCATTGCCAAAGGTGCTACTGCATTAGATTTTGCGTATTCTTTGCACTCACAATTGGGTAATAAGTGCATCGGTGCCAAGACAAATCATAAGTTGGTGCCTCTCAACTATGTCCTAAAAAGCGGTGATCAAGTAGAAATACTAACTTCCAATAAGCAAAACCCTCAAAGGGAATGGCTCAATTATGTCACCACTGCTTATGCAAAAGATAGACTGCAGTTGTACTTCAAACGTGAAGATAAAACCTACGCTACTGAAGGTCAACGAAAAATTGAAGATTTGTTTGTCAGAAATCAAATGCTTTTTGATAATGAAAATACCATCAAACTGCTAAACTACTTGCAACTATCCAGTAGGAATGATTTGTTTCTCCAGGTAGGAAAGGGACTTATTAACCCAGAAGAGGCTTTTAAAGCAATATTCAAACAAGGGAAACGCAATCTGCTGGCCAAATATATTAAAAAGCCATTTCGAGTGTTGGCTGATGGTACGAAAGAGGTGCAGTCTTCAATTTTCAAGTCCAATGTTGACAAAAAACGCACCTACAAAATTACCGAAGAAGAAGCCGGCAGAGCCTACAAATTTGCTGACTGCTGTAGACCCATACCGGGTGATGACGTGCTAGGATATGTAGATGTTGAGGATGATATGATATACATTCACAAACGTCAATGCCCTGTAGCCGAAAAATTGAAATCGAGCTACGGTGAGCAAATTATTTCGGCTGATTGGGCTACTAAAAAGGGGATGTCGTTCTTGGAAGTGGTTGAAATTAAGGGGATTGATAAGAAGGGGATACTGATAAAAATACTCAAGGTCATTTCTGACGGCTATGGCATCAACATCAACAAAATGTCTGTTGAAGCGGATGCTGGTATTTTTGTAGGTAGGTTTTATGTCTATGTTCACGACACCGACGACATAAACAATTTGTGTAGCAATGTGATTAAAATTAAAGAAATTAATTCGGTTCAAAGGATTCAAGAATAGCGAACTTCCGCCTTGATAAGACTAAAAAAAATATCGTAGGCTTGCTCTCAAACTGAATGTTTATTGCTCAGAATGCATCTTAGTAATGAAAGACAATTCCATATAATTTCAGATTTTTTGCATAGGTCTATGCGATAGCACGTAAATTATGCGTAAATTTGCACGCAATAATTTTCATAGAGTAATTTTTCAATACTCTAAAAGTAAAAACTAACTAAAATTAGAAAGCTATGTCATTTATTGCAGAAAGAGTTCAAATAGAAGGTTTAACATTTGACGATGTTCTACTAGTTCCTGCCTACTCTGATGTGTTGCCTCGCAATGTAAATCTTTCCACACGTTTCTCACGTAACATCGAATTAAAAATTCCAATTTCTTCAGCTGCTATGGACACCGTAACAGAGTCCAAAATGGCCATTTCTATTGCCCGTGAAGGCGGAATAGGAGTGATACATAAAAATATGACCATTGCCGAACAGGCTAAGCAAGTTGAAATAGTAAAGCGTGCCGAAAATGGAATGATATCCAATCCTGTTACCATACGCCAAGGCGCCACCGTGTCTGATGCATTGGCATTGATGGCCGAGTACCGTATTGGCGGAATTCCTGTTGTTGATGAAGGTGGATATTTAGTAGGCATTGTTACCAATCGCGATTTAAGATTTCAACGTGATCCAAATAAGTTGATAGATGATGTGATGACCAAAGAAAATATCATCACCACTTCCCGTTCTACTGATTTGGAAGCTGCGGCGGTCATTTTGCAACAATACAAAATCGAAAAACTACCAGTTGTTGATGCCGATAACAAATTGGTGGGACTTCTCACCTATAAAGACATTACTAAGGCCAAAGACAAACCCATGGCATGTAAAGATGCTCAAGGTCGCCTCAGAGTAGCTGCTGGTGTGGGAGTTACAGCTGATACTTTCTTGCGTATGGATGCACTTGTCAAAGCAGGTGTTGATGCTGTGGTGATAGACACTGCTCATGGTCACTCCAAAGGGGTAATCGAGACCCTCAAAGAAGCAAAAAAACGCTACCCTCAAATTGATATTATTGTAGGAAATATTGCCACTGGCGAAGCTGCTCTAGCATTGGTTGACGCAGGTGCTGACGCCCTAAAAGTGGGAATTGGACCGGGCTCTATATGTACTACTCGTGTCATTGCAGGCGTTGGGGTACCCCAACTTTCTGCCATTTACGAAGTAGCCAAAGCGCTTAAAGGAACTGGTGTGCCTGTAATTGGTGACGGTGGAATTAGATACTCAGGTGACATTGTGAAAGCATTGGCAGCAGGTGCAAATACCATTATGGCTGGATCTCTGTTTGCTGGTGTAGAAGAATCGCCGGGTGAAACCATCATTTTTAATGGTCGTAAATTCAAGTCATACCGTGGTATGGGTTCGTTGGAAGCAATGGAGAAAGGATCTAAAGACAGATATTTTCAAGACGCAGAGGATGATGTTAAAAAAATGGTGCCCGAAGGTATCGCAGCTCGTGTAGCTTTTAAAGGATCATTGTTTGAAGTCATCTACCAGATGATTGGTGGTCTAAGAGCTGGTATGGGTTATTGTGGTGCTCACACCATCGATGAGTTACATCTAGCCAAATTTACAAGAATCACCAATGCAGGTGTTACTGAAAGTCACCCTCATGATGTTGCAATTACTAGTGAAGCGCCAAATTATAGTCGTGGTGAATAATTTTTCAAATTATTCTGAATAGATTACAACAAAATTATAAATCTTCCGTTTTTCTCAAATAAATAGAAAACATCAGTATAGTAATTGCTTTTTAAAGGAAATTTTTAATGCCTTGAAGCGTGCTATATTGCTAGTATTTAAGACTATTTTTCACATAATAATTAGTATATCGTATGAAATCATTAGCTTTAAATTGTTTGTTGGTTGTTAGTGCTGTGTGCTCTGCTTTTGGTCAAAATTCAGATCCTGTGTTGATGAAAATCAATGGAAAACCAATCTCAAAATCTGAATTTGAATATATTTACAATAAAAACAACTCGAATAATTCTTTGGAGAAGAAGTCACTACAAGAGTATGCTGAGCTGTTTGTCAATTTCAAATTAAAGGTTGAAGAAGCAAAATCTCAAGGCTTGGATACTACATCTTCGTTTAAGTCCGAATACCTAGGCTATAGAGCGGAGCTTAGCAAGCCCTACTTGACCGATTCTAAAGCAGAGGAGCGATTTTTAAGAGAGATGTACAATAGATATTTGAAGGATGTAGAAGCAAGTCATATTCTTGTACGCTTTCCTAGTCACCCAACACCTGAAGACACATTGAAGGCTTGGAACAAAATTAATGCAATATATAAACGACTTCAAAAGGAGGACTTTGTTAAGGTGGCTAGATCTGCCTCTGAGGATGAGTCTGTTAGTGAAAATGATGGTTCGGTGGGTTGGATTAGAGTATTAAAGACTTCTTATGCTTTTGAGACCGCTTGTTATCAAACACCTGTGGGTCAATTTTCAAAACCTTTTAGATCAGATATTGGCTATCATGTAGTTAAAATCACAAAGCAAAGAGAATCACAAGGAGAAGTGCTTGTAAGACAAATAATGCGTTCTACCTACAACAAAGAAACGTCTTATAATGCTGCATCAATTATTGATTCGTTGTATCGGATTATTAAAAAAGGTGATGATTTTAAATCCTTAGCAAAAAAATACACCCAAGATAATTCTAATGTAGCAAATGAGGGTTTAATGACCTGGATAAAGCCTGGACAAGTGCATCCAAATTTTTCTAAAGTGGCTTTTGAATTAAAGTCAATTGGTGATGTTTCTGAGCCTTTTGAAACATCTTTTGGTTGGCATATAATAAAACTTGAAGACAAAAGAGGACCAAGGCCATTCGCCGAGATAAAAGACTTCTTGATAGAAAAGTGCAAGCAAAGTGAACGGGGACTGTTTGGACAAAGGTACTTTTTGGATTCTTTAAAAAGAACATATAATTTCAAATACAATCAAAAGGAATTAGAAGAATTTTACCCTATCGTTATAAACAACAGTTTAAATACACCTGAATTTTACAATGAAGGCATAAAGTTAAATAAACAACTGTTTTCTATTGCTGATAAAAGTTTTACACAAGCAGATTTCTTTCAATACATTAGAAATTCATCAACAGAGAAGAAATCTTCAAAGGAAATCATTGACGAAAAATTCAAAGCCTATGTTGACAATCAGTTGATTATTTATGAGCAGTCTCAACTAGATAAAAAATACCCTGAGTTTAAATTCTTGATGCAAGAATATCATGATGGGATACTTCTTTTTGAAGTCAACAACAAAGAGGTGTGGGATAAATCTTCTAAAGATGTTGAGGGTCTGTCCAACTACTTTAAAGCAAATATTGATAAATACGCATGGGATAAGCCTCGATTTAAGGGTCGCCTTATTTATTGCAGGGATAAAGAAACCTTCAAGGCTGCTCAACAGCTGGCAACTAAGTTTCATGGTGATGTCCTAGAAAGATACTTGAAGGGTCGCTTAAATGATTCCATCAAATATGTAAAAGTTGAAAAAGGACTTTTTGCAATGGGTGAGAGTAAAATGATTGACAAGGTGGTATTTAAATTGAAAGTTGATTATACGCCTGCTCCTGATGATTCATTCCCTTATGTGTTATCTGATGGGGTTATCCTAAAAACACATCCAGAAGATTATACAGATGTAAAAGGCAAATTGAGCTCAGATTATCAAGAGTATTTGGAAGCAGAGTGGATCAAGACACTTAAAGCAAAATATCCTGTAGAAATTAATCAGGAAGTTCTCAAGACGGTTAAGAAAAATTAAAAAATACCAACTATTAGAACGCAAAAGTAATAGCCACGAAATAAGCTATTACTTTTGCGTTTAGTTATTTTAGGTATGAGATAATTTTGCAGGTTCTTTCGTGCTGAATAATCCATGCAATCACAAATAGCACAATGATTTTTTCACAGCTATAAGGTCTTAAGCTGTAATGTGACAGATAGTATATCCACATTTTCGTATGAATAGATTTTTTTTGTTCTACATCCTACTTATTCCATTTTTAGGCTCGTGTTCGCACAAGACTCCCGATGTGAAACGTGTCCCTATACTCGAGGTAGAGGGTAAGTTTTTGTATCAAGATCAAATACAAGAAATCATACCTCCCAATGTAAATCAAAAGGATAGTCTTCAGATTGCCACTAGATTCATCAGATCGTGGGTTACAGATGTATTAATGTACGAAAATGCAAAGAGAAATTCTAGCAATCAATCTGAAATTGAAGAATTAGTGGAAGGTTATAGAAAATCACTTACAATTCATCAGTATCAACAGCATCTTATTGAACAACGTCTTAAGGATCCTACTGATGAAGAGATTCGTGTTTTTTATGACCAGTACAGTAGTCAACTTATCCTGAAAGAGAATGTCATCAAAGGCATTTTACTTGTAGTCCCTTCCAAAGCTCCAAATATTGGAAATGTTAGGGCTTGGGTTCAATCATGCAATACTAAGGCATTAGAAAGTATCGAAAAGTACAGCATTCAAAATGCCATCAGCTACGATTATTTTGGGGATAAATGGATGAATCTAACTGAAGTCCTGAGTAAAATTCCTGTTCAGGTCTCCGATTTATCTTCATTTGTCAGAAACAACCGATTTGTAGAGACAACTGATAGCACACAACACTATTTTTTAAGAATTTTGTCTTATAATGCAGTTGGACAGGTTGAACCGTTTGAAATGGCAAAAGATAGAATCAAAAATATTCTTCAAAACAAAAGAAAAGAAGATTTTATTGCTGGTTTTGAGACTGAATTGTATGATGATGCTGTGAAGAAGGAAATCGTTACTTTTTTTAATCGCAAATAATTGATATGCCTTGTCCATATTTTACTGATTATAGAATGAATATCTTGGCAAATAGGAACTGCTAGATGGGGACAGACTATTATGACTACTAACTAATATTAAAATTTTACGCATGAAATACATGTTTTTTCCTTTGTTGATACTGCTTTGTTGCTTTTCTGATTTTGGTTATGCGCAAAAAAACATTATCGATGAGGTAATTTGGGTAGTGGGTGATGAATCCATTCTTCGCTCTGAAGTAGAGGAGCAAAAGTTGAGAGCGCAGTACGAAGGTGCACCAATACAAGGTGATCCATATTGTGTGATTCCAGAGCAAATTGCAATCCAAAAATTGTATCTACATCAAGCAAGTCTTGACAGCCTTACTGTCAATGAGTCAAGTGTAATTAATCAGGTAGAGGCTCGTATCAACTATTTTGTTTCTCAAATTGGGTCTAAAGAGAAAATGGAAGAATATTTCAAGAAATCTACCTCTGAATTAAGAGAAAGTTTGCGAGAAATGATTCGAAATCAACAATTGATTCAACAAATGCAACAAAAATTGGTTTCGCACATCAAATCTACTCCTGCTGACGTAAGACGATATTTCTCACAACTTTCTGCCGACAGTGTTCCTGATGTGGCAGCACAGGTGGAGTTGCAATTGATTAGTTTTGAGCCTCCTGTACCCATTGAAGAGATTAATAGGATTAAGGAGAGATTGAGAGATTTTACGGAACGGATAACTACAGGTTCTTCTGAATTTTCTACTTTGGCGAGATTGTATTCTGAAGATGTGGAAAGTGCTAAGCGTGGTGGAGAATTAGGTTTTATGGGCAAGGGTCAGTTAGTCCCAGAATTTGCTAATGTGGCCTTTAATTTATCCGATCCAAAGAAGGTTTCACGCATTGTTCAAACCGAATTCGGCTTTCATATCATTCAGTTGGTTGAAAAACGAGGTGATAGAATGAATTGCAGACACATTCTTTTAAAACCAAAGGTGTCTATTGATGAGAAAACGAAAGCATTGCACATGCTGGACTCCATATCCAATCTTATTAGAAAATCAGAATTGACTTTTGAGAAAGCGGTTGTTTCTTTTTCTCAAGATAAAAACTCTGCTATGAATGCAGGTTTGATGCTCAATGATAAGTCTGGGACATCAAAATTTGAATATCAAGAGTTACCTTCCGAAATAGGAAAGGTAGTGTATGAAATGAATGTGGGGGAGGTTTCTAAGCCATTTCTGATGATGAGCGAAAGCACCAATAAAGAAGTAGTTGCTTTGGTCAAATTGAAATCAAAAGTAGATAGTCATAAGGCTAATTTGCTGGATGACTACATGATGCTAAAAGCGCTTTACGAAAAGAAGATGAAGGATGAGTTTTTAAAGAAATGGATCATCAAAAAGCAAAAGGAAACATACATCAATATTGATCCTAATTGGAGTAAATGTACATTCCAATATCCAGGTTGGGTGAAGTAAGCGTTTTTTCTCCCGTTTTAAGAAATTGTTAGTCTCAGGATGTGTGTCATTCTTGTTTGTTTGATAGACATACTTTGCAATTTGTAATATTTTGTGTGTAATTTTCATATATTCATGATACCTTTTTTTAACCGTCTCACAAGACTTATTCCATTCATTTTTATATTATTCACGTTGTTTGGGTTGCTTTACTCACAAGTAAAGCCCAAACAATTGAGACAGGAAGTACTCCAAAATCAATCACCTGCACCTACAAAATCTCCCAAAAAAATTGCGAAGCAAATTCAGACTCTATCTGCTCCAGCTCCAGCACCTCCTCTTACTCCTGCGTCCACAAAAGGGTCTACTTTGGTCTATTTGGAAAATTCCGAATCGCTTAGTTTTGATAAATTGATGCGTCCTGATGTTCAAGTGCTTAAAGGAAATGTGAAATTTAAACATGACAATATGATTATGTTTTGTGATTCGGCTTATTTTTACGAACAAGCTAATTCGCTCGACGCTTTTGGACATGTTATCATCAATCAAGCCGATACACTTTTTGTTTACAGCGATGTGCTCTATTATGATGGCAATACAAAGCTTGCCAGACTTCGCAGAAATGTCAGGATGGAGAATCGAAAAACTGTTTTAACCACCGACAGTCTGAATTATGATCGAGCTGTAAACCTTGCCTACTTTTATACTGGTGGAAAAATTGTGGATGATGTCAATGTGTTGACATCGATTTGGGGACAGTATTCACCCACTACCAATTTGGCTTTGTTCAAGACCAAAGTCCGACTGGTGAATAAAAATTTCACGCTCGAATCCGACACCCTTAAGTATAATACCAAATCAAAAATTGCAGATCTTGTTGGAAAATCGCACATTATTTACAACAAAGAAACTGATATTTATTCCACTCGCGGATGGTATAATACCTCTACTGAGCGAATGATGCTGCTGGACAGGTCTCGAATAGTGCAAAAGGATAAAAAAACTATGATTGGAGATACCATTTTCTATGACAAAAAAATGAAATATGGTGAGGGCTTCTCTAAAGTAGAATTGACTGATACAGCCCAGAAATCTACGTTAAAGGGCAATTATGTTTCCTATTATGAAGTAAGTAAACGTGGCTTAGCCACCGATTCTGCCTTGCTCATCGATTGGTCTAGTAAGGACACTTTTTATGTTCATGCTGACACTCTTTACACTGCGAAGGATTCTGTCTATGATACATTCAAGGGGTTTTCGTATGCAAGGTTTTTTAGAAATGACGTACAAGGTCTCTGTGATTCGTTGAGATATTCAGCCCGTGATTCTGTGTTGCATTTATATGGACAGCCTGTGGTGTGGTCTGACAACAACCAAATATCAGGCGCATACATCAAAGCCATTTCAAAAAACAAGAAAGTGGATAGAATACATGTAAGAGGCAGTGCAATGGCCATTCAAAACCCGGATTCAATTTTCTATAATCAAGTGTCTGGAAAGGAAATGATAGCCTACATTGACAGTGGACAATTGAAAAAAGTTTTTGTAAAAGGCAATGCCGAGACCATCTATTTTCCTCAAGATGATAAGGATTCTACCTTGATAGGTATGAACAAGTCGAAAAGCAGCTCGGTAAACATGACCTTTCAAAATAAAAAAATCAAACGTGTGTTGCTCACTACTGTTTCTAATGGTACTTTTTCACCGTTGAGTAAGGTCAGCGAACAAAATGGGAAATTGAAAAATTTTTTCTGGCTTCAGGACGAGCGTCCCCATTGCATGAACGATGTATTTATTAAGTACGAAGTGTCAAAACGACCTAGAGCAGTATTGGAACCTGAAGAACCTCAGGATACTTCTGACAACGTTGCCAAACCAACCATTGCACCTACACCTACTAAAAAGGAAGAAGTGAAAGTTCCAACCACGAAACCCTCACCTCCCAAGCCTAAAAAGAAGAAGTTATTCTAATTGAAATATTTCTTTTGAAAGTGTAATGCAACATTCACTAGTGCTATCATCACTGGCACTTCTACCAATGGGCCTATAACAGCGGTAAATGCTTCGCCAGAATTGATGCCAAATATCGCTATTGCTACAGCTATGGCTAGTTCGAAATTATTACTAGCAGCCGTAAATGATAAAGTCGCAGTTTGTTCGTAGGTAGCCCCTAGTTTTCTGCTCATGTAGAATGACACCAAAAACATGATCAGGAAATATATCAATAGCGGAATTGCAATGAGCACTACATCCAATGGAATGCTGATGATATACTCTCCTTTAAGGGAGAACATCACAATGATAGTAAAAAGCAAGGCTATCAATGTCAGTGGTGAAATTTTGGGTATAAAATGGGTGTGATACCATTCCTTGCTTTTGGTTCTGGTAAGTATAAATCGCGTCAAAAATCCTGCTATAAATGGAATCCCAAGATATATAAATACACTTTCGGCTATTTGTCCGATTGTGATGTTAGACACTGCATCACTCGTCGGTATCCCAAACCATGCTGGAGCAATGGCGATAAAAAAATAGGCATAGACAGAAAAGAATATTACCTGAAAAATACTATTGAATGCCACAAGACCAGCAGCATACTGAGTGTCTCCTTTTGCAAGGTCATTCCATACAATCACCATGGCTATGCATCGTGCCAATCCTATCATTATAATGCCATATACATAAGGTAAATGACTGTTGTTATCTCCTGGGGAAATCTTAAAAAGTAATACTGCTAGCGCAAACATCAACACTGGTCCAATAACCCAGTTTTGAACCAGAGAAAGGCTTAGTATTTTTGTATTTCTGAATACTTCGCCCAGTTCTTCATATTTCACCTTTGCCAATGGCGGATACATCATTACTATCAACCCTATGGCGATAGGCAAATTGGTTGTTCCTGATGATAGGCTATTCCAAAAACTTGCTGTTTGTGGCAATAGCCATCCTGACACCACACCGATAATCATTGCTAAAAATATCCAAAGTGTTAGATATTTATCCAAAAATGATAGTTTGTTAGAAGGGGTTGTTGGCATAAGACTTTTGATTGATCCGTAATTATTTATTTTTTTGCTGACACGGTGATGCTGAAAATTCCAATCTCGTCTTTCTTGAATTGGTGAATTTCTTCGTCAGTCAAATAATTCGTAAGAATTTCTTCTGGTAGTTCTACCTTTTTTAGTTTATGTACTACGGTGTTTGAAAATCCTGCATCATTAATCAATCCTAGGTAGTTGTCCATATCTATTGCGCCTGACACACAGCCAGCATACATTTCAGCATCTTGTTGTAATTTTTCTGGAAGTGTACCTTTTATTACTACATCGGACACACAGAAATGTCCACCAACTACAAGCACTCTCATCATTTCAGCGAATGCTTTTGATTTGTCTGGAACCAGGTTCAGTACACAGTTTGATACAATCACATCAAATTGGTTGTTTTGAAAAGGCATATTTTCAATGTCTCCCTTGATAAATTCAACGTTAGTGAAGCCCAATTTGGCATTGTTAGCACGTGCTTTTTCTAGCATGGCATCTGTAAAATCAAGACCAGTGACTTTGCCTTGTTCACCCACTATTGCTCTTGCCACAAAGCAGTCATTGCCAGCACCACTGCCCAGGTCAAGTACGCTGTCGCCTTGTTTGATGCTTGCAAATTGCGTTGGAATCCCACAACCTAATCCCAAATCGGCATCAGGATTGTAGCCTTTTAGTGCATCGTAGCTTTCACTGAAAATGGTGTAATCCACTGTTGAACAGCAACCCGTTGCACCACAGCAGGATGTCTCGTTTTGAAGCTTGGATTGTGATGCTATCTGACCATATTTTTCTTGCACCACTAGTTTTAAGTCTTTAGGGTTCATAGTTGCGGTTTGATTTGTTCTACATAAAAGCTGTAAAATCCAGCTTTGATTTCGTCTCTTACACGGGTAAATTCACTCCAGATAAACTCTTCGGTTCCGACTGCA
>CAIUKZ010000487.1 GCA_903899865.1 uncultured Bacteroidales bacterium
TTATTTTTTTGAATTTTTATCTTGGAATCGACATTTGATTTGGTTAAAATCATATTTGTACGATATAGAACAAAGACCAATTTCAGATATTAAATTAAGATTAGAAGAACTCGAAAATTCAATTTTTGGTGATATAATTAGGTGTAAATTATATACAGATTTAATATTCGAACAAGTAAGACGTGAGTTGTATATTGACAAACCTTCTCGGATATATTCAATATTTTTCACTGATGATTTAGTGAAAAATAAATGGGAAAAACAATTACTAAAGTTCCATGAATCTGATAGTATTCAATATGTTTTTGAGGTTATCGAAGTTGTTAGATTTCATAAAACGTATTCATTTTATTTTGAACAACAAATAACATTAGACAGATATAATGAAATTGCAGATAATGCGAGATTGTATTGGGAGGGTGTTGTTCCATATAACAAGCCAGATGCTCTGCCTGAAATTTTATTTATTGGTAAGGCACAAGTTGTAGATAAGGTGTTAATCGAACCAAATCAAGCAAGTTCAATTTCGGCGGATTTTAGCGGTTATACTAAAAAATAATAAAACAACAAAAACGCAAAAAATATGGCAGTAATACCACCAAGATACATTGACTGTGTTGTAGCAATTGGAACAACGGATAATGGAGGAAAAAGATGGATTGGAACAGGATTTCTTTTTGGAGACCTTTTTGAAGTAACTGAAGATAAAACTAATAAATATACAATTTATTTAGTCACAAACAAGCACGTTCTTAATAATCTTGACAATGTTCTTGTGAGATTTAATCCACAAACAGGTCAAGCTGCTAAGGACTACATATTACCTTTAAAAGACTCTACAGGCAAACTTACATGGACAGGACATTCGGACAAAGACATAGATGTGGCAGTTATATCAATAAATGGAGAAAAATTAGAAGAAGAAGGGATGAAATTTGGTTTCTTCCAATCAGACAAAGATATAGCTGACAAACAAAAATTAATTGCTATTGAGGCAAGTGAAGGTGATTCAATTTTTGTATTGGGATTTCCTATGGGAATAGTCGCTGTAGATAGACAACACGTTTTCGTAAGAAGTGGAGTAATTTCAAGGATAAAGGATTTATTCGAGAATCGCAGCAAAGATTTCGTGGTTGATGCATTTGTTTTTCCAGGAAACAGTGGAGGACCAGTTGTTTCAAGACCTGAAAACATGAGTATAATAGGAACTAAAAGTTGTGATAGAGCAAATTTAATTGGAATTATAAAAGGCTACATTCCTTATTCGGATGTTGCGATAAGTCTGCAAACAGGTAAACAGAGAGTAATATTTGAAGAAAATACAGGGTTGTCGAAAGTTGAGCCGGTCGACCATATTATTTCTACAATTGAAGAAGCAAAGAAACCTAACAGTTGACAACAGAACAACAACTATATTGAAAAAAAGGACAAACCGCATCATACTTAGGCATCCTGCGGTAGGTACGACCCAGCACAGAAGCCAAAGTAGAAGTTCATTTTCATTTCTTCCCTAGTTTGTCAGCTTTGAGTTCGGGTAAGTTTTTTTTCGCTTGGTGGTGATTAGAGCAAGCCTACAAGCTTGCATAATTTATTCAAAAAAATGACAGATATATAGCTCATATTCAAGAAGTAATTTATGGAAATAGAAAAATCAAACAATCATTTGATAAATGATTTAGTTGCATTGATTGAAAAGGGCAAAAATCAATTGGCCTATACCGCCAATGCTACCATGACCCTAACTTATTGGAATATAGGTAAAAGAATAAATAATGAGATTCTTGGTAATCAACGTGCTGAATATGGGAAACAAATTGTCGTATCAGCGATACGATAATTGACTTGGACGCATATCATAGCACTAATTCCTATATTACGGCATGAGTATATAGCATCATTAGAAAAAGCACACGAGGATGACTCTATATTTATCAAATTTATTGCTGATAGAGTTATTACCACGCAAATCGACTTATTACGATTGCTAAATAGTGGCGGTGTAAATACTGATAATGGCGGTGTAAATATTGTCGATAGTGGCGGTGTAAATACAGTTAAAGATCAAATCCTTCAAGCAATTATAACTATGCCGGGAATAAATGCTCCTACCTTAGCAATAACATTAAATATGAGTTTGCGTACCATTCAACGATATGTAAAGCAACTGTCTGACGAACAAAAAGTTGAGTTTAGAGGGGCTGCCAAAAATGGAGGATATTATATAAATTAAGATGTCACCCTTAGAAATTCAATTCGGCATTACTTCCTGCAGCTAATGTGGGCTTAATTATAAACAGATGAATACTTATATTGCTTTGTTACGCGGCATCAATGTCAGCGGAAAATACATCATCAAGATGGATGCATTGCGTGCAACATTGGTGAATGTGGGGCTACAGGATGTTCAGACCTATATCCAAAGTGGTAATGTTGTTTTTAAGTATGATGATGTTGCGGTTGAATTTCTTCAAAAGTTGATAGAAGATTCTATTTTTGAAAATTTTGGTTTTCAGCCTCCCGTATTTGTCATAGAATGCTCACAGTTGGAAAGTATCTACAATCAAAACCCTTATTTAAAGGCTTATCCAGACCAATTGGACAAACTACATATTACCTTCCTATCTGCTGTTCCTTTGGCTGATATAACAGAACATCTTAAAACAAGTACTTATTCTCCGGATGATTTCAGCATTGTCGGAAATGCTGTCTATCTCTATTGTCCAGAAGGTTATGGAAAAACAAAATTGACCAATACCTTTTTTGAGAAAAAGCTAAAGTTACAAGCCACTACCCGAAATCTGAACACCATTCACCAGTTGTTGAGTATGGCTAGATGATTTTTTAGTGCTTTATCCGATTTTAAAGTTGCAACTATTTTGCACCATTGTCATAATTCTAAAATTAGACGTTTCAGATTTTTTGACAAACCCCAATTGCTTCGTTAAAGCCCGTTAATCCTCATTTTCTCATTCTTAATTTTCGATAAAAGTGTGGTGATAATAGTTTCAATGGGTTGACTTTTTGACTATTTTCGCGTTAAAATTCTCAGATATTCTCAACACTGCATTTTTGAAAACTTCTTTTTCTTACCGAGTTTAGATGCTGTGATACATTTGTAACTTAAATTCCTTATGATTATGAGACGATTAAGAAAATTCCAACACGTGGTTTTATTTTTGTTTATTGTGGGTGGTGTGTTTGCACAAGGTGGAGCACCTGCAACCCTAACACGTACTATGCCTGTGGTGACACCTGTTTATCCCGATTTTACTACAGCGGCCGAACTATCAGTTCATGCGGTGGTTCACGTGAAAACGAAAGTGCCAGTCATGCAACAACAAAATCCGTTTTCCAACGATCCGTTTTTTGAATATTTTTTTGGTCCACAGCAACAGTTTCCTCAGCACCGCGAGCAACCCATGCGTGAAGCAGCGGGTTCGGGCGTAATCATTACGCCTGATGGATATATCGTGACCAATAATCATGTCATAGACCGCTCAGCCGAAATTGAAGTTACACTCAATGACAAACGTACTTTTAAAGCCAAGTTGATCGGTGCTGATCCGAATACCGATATTGCATTGCTCAAAGTAGAGGCTGAAAAGTTACCTTCCATCGCTTTTGGAAGTTCCGATTCCTTGAAAATAGGGGAATGGGTGCTCGCTGTGGGCAATCCCTTTAACCTCACTTCCACTGTTACGGCTGGTATAGTGAGTGCCAAGGCGCGCAACATCAATATTATCAGCTCAAACATGAAGATAGAATCATTTATCCAGACCGATGCTGCTGTAAATCCTGGCAATAGTGGTGGAGCGTTGGTTAATACTCGAGGAGAGTTGGTGGGTATTAATACAGCCATCGCCTCTCAGACTGGTTCGTACGCTGGCTATGCATTTGCTGTGCCAGTGAGTATAGTCCAAAAAGTGGTGGCAGACATCCGTCAGTATGGTGTGGTACAACGAGCTGTTTTGGGCATTGAGATAAGCGACATCACCGACAAACTAGCCAAAGACATAAACCTCAAAACCATGCAAGGCGCCTATGTAGGAAAAATTGGCGAACAAAGTGCCGCCAAGAAAGCAGGTGTAAAAGAAGGCGATGTGATCATCAATGTCAATGGAGTGTTGGTACGTTCGGTGGCTGAACTTCAAGAGCAAATAGGTAAATACAGCCCAGGAGATAAAATTACTGTGGACGTGCTACGAGGTGATAATGTGGTGAAATTAAATGTAGAACTTAAAAACCGTCAAGGCAATACTGGCGTAGTATCATCACACTCAAGTACAGAAGTGCTGGGAGCTAAGTTCAAGGAAATTGACGCCAAGCAAAAAGATAAATTGCAACTGGACTATGGTGTAGAAGTGGAGTCCATCACCAAAGGTAAATTTGCCGAGCAAGGCATCAAGCCAGGTTTTATAGTCTTGAAAATCAACAATCAGCCAATCAAAGGTGTAGAAGACATCCAAACCACTTTTGAAGCTGTAGTCAATAACGGCTCGCAAGAGAAAGCCCTGTTTATTGTAGGCTTTTATCCAAACGGCAAAACCACCTATTTTGCAATCAATATTGGGGAATAGTTTGTTGGTTCATCGGTTTTTTGGTTTATAGAGTTCATTGGTTTATAAGGTTCATTCGGTTGTAGGTTTATTGGTTCATAGAGTTCATAGGTTTATAGAGTTCATAGAGTTCATAGAGTTCATTGGTTCATAGGTTTATTGATATCCACCTATATCGCGAAGCTAATATCGCCGCAGGCTAATATCGCTGAAAGCATTCTATCGCCGTAGGCAAATATCCACCTATATCAGCGAAGCGAAATGTCTATAACTATCGCGAAGCAACTATCGCGAAGCAACTATCGCCGCAGGCTAATATCGCTGAAAGCATCTATCGCCGCAGGCTAATATCGCTGAAAGCAACTATCGCCGCAGGCAAATTCCGCGAAGCGAAAAAAATGAGGGTATGTTCATAACTTTTATGAATATATCCTCTATTTTTATGTCAATGGTTTGAATTTTATTTCTTATCTTCACACAATTGTAATTTTTTTGTCAACTCAATTTAATAATCATTCCACAAGATTAAGAAACATGCAAAGGCTGTTATTCTGCTTGCTTGCTTTCATTACGTCATTTGGCTATTCACAGCCATTAGTTCCTTTGTCTGGTGCAAAATACGAGCAAACTTACACTTTTGATGCATACAATCAATTTAGCGTGGAGTACTTTCCTCGTAACAATGCACCAGCACAAATCAGAGCCTATAAAACGTATTTTCAGACTGCTGGAGCTGATTTTTATGTGAAATTGATAAATGACAAAAAAGGGAATTTGGTGGAAGCCTTGTTTGATAAAAAGAATCAATCTGTTATTCAAGTATTAGCAAGTATTGACAACATTCCCCCTCTTTACAGCGTGGGGACTTATTATTTGCCCGTAGATACTGCAGTCCGAAAATTGGATGTGGTCCCAACTTCCGAGACGAAAATGATACTAGACTACAATTGCAGAAAATACTATTATACCTACAAGAAAGTAGTGGGTGAAGTGTGGATGACCGATGCTTTGAAAATGTCTAACGACCTAAGTGTGCTTCGTGCCTCAAGGATGATGACTTTACACAACCGGCTTTCTGTTGATGGATTTGTGATGGAGATGAAGTTTCTAGATTCCAATGGTGGGACAACTGTTCTCAAAACGGTGTCGCTCCACAATCAAGAACCATATATTGTTGATTTATCGGAAGTTAATATGTCTTTAGTTCCATCAAGTGTTAATTACTATGCGTTCTGATAAGTGGGCAAATTAAAGCTGTTTTTGATGAATATTTTAAACATACCATTCTTTTACTTGTTATGATTAATATATAAGAAATGATTTTGTGATTTAAACGAAAAGTACTACTTTTGCAAGCTAATTTTTATTCAACAAATGAGACAATTAAAGATTACCAAATCAATTACCAATCGTGAGAGTGCGTCTTTGGACAAGTATCTCCAAGAGATTGGACGTGAGGAACTTATCACCGTAGAAGAAGAAGTAGAATTGGCTCAGCGGATACGCGCCGGCGACCGCATCGCATTAGAAAAACTCACTCGTGCCAATCTTCGTTTCGTCGTTTCGGTGGCCAAACAGTACCAAAATCAAGGTCTTAGTCTTCCTGACTTGATCAATGAAGGAAATTTGGGACTTATTAAAGCTGCTGAAAAATTTGACGAAACACGTGGATTTAAATTTATTTCTTATGCCGTGTGGTGGATTCGTCAATCCATTCTTCAGGCATTGGCTGAGCAGTCACGTATTGTGCGTCTTCCATTGAACCAAGTAGGTTCATTGAATAAAATCAACAAGGCATTCTCTAAATTTGAACAAGAAAATGAGCGTAAACCATCGCCTGAGGAATTGGCTGATGTGCTTGATATTCCTGTAGATAAGATTGCTGATACAATGAAAGTTTCAGGTCGTCATATATCCGTAGATGCGCCATTCGTAGAAGGTGAAGACAACAGTCTGCTGGATGTGATGATCAATGACGACTCTCCGAATGCTGACCGTGCTTTAATCAATGAATCTCTCTCCAAAGAAATAGAACGCGTATTGGCGTTCACACTTTCGGATAGAGAGCGTGATATTGTGAAAAAATTCTTTGGCATCGGAGTGACTGAAATGACACTTGAGGAAATAGGTGATGAGTTTGGCTTGACACGTGAACGTGTGCGCCAGATTAAAGAAAAAGCCATCCGTAAACTTAGACCCAACTCCAAAAGCAAACTGCTGAAAAGTTTCTTAGGATAAGATATTTTTGTTTTCAAAATCCGTAACCGACCGACCGAATCTTGTATTTGGTCGGTCGGTTTTTTTTTGGAGGTGTTCGAATGAAATATAGAAAGTGCCATCAGAAATAGATTCTGACGGCACTCGTACTTTATAAATGCGTTAGTTCTTTACGCGAGCTTTTTATCCAAGTTGCGTTTCAGAGCAGCAAGGAATCCTTCGGTAGATAGGTAGTTTTCTTTGCCTACTTTTTCGCCGTGAATGAGTACTGCTAAGTCTTTCGTCATTTCGCCAGCTTCTACGGTTTGGATGCAAACTTCCTCTAGTTTTTCGCAGAAGTTGATTAGCTCTGTGTTGTTGTCAAGTTTACCGCGGTGCATCAATCCACGTGTCCATGCAAAGATGGAGGCGATAGGGTTGGTAGAAGTTTCTTTACCTTGTTGGTGTTGGCGGTAGTGGCGTGTCACAGTGCCGTGCGCTGCCTCTGCTTCTACGGTTTTACCATCGGGTGTAATCAGTACTGATGACATCAATCCCAATGATCCAAAACCTTGAGCTACGGTATCTGACTGCACATCGCCATCGTAGTTCTTACAAGCCCACACGAAACCACCATTCCACTTCATGCAACTAGCCACCATGTCATCGATAAGACGGTGTTCGTACACAATGCCGTACTTTTCAAACTCAGATTTGAATTCGTTGTCGTACACTTCTTGGAAAATATCTTTGAAGCGTCCGTCGTAAGCCTTCAAAATGGTGTTTTTGGTAGAAAGGTACAATGGCCACTTTTTCTCCAATGCCACTTGAAATGAAGAGCGAGCAAATCCAAAGATAGACTCATCGGTGTTGTACATGGCCATTGCCACACCATCACCCTCGAAGTTATACACTTCCCATTCTTTTACTTCGCCAGCTTCATTGGTAAAAGTCATTTTCAATGTTCCTTTTCCTTTGATAACGGTGTCAGTGGCTTTGTATTGATCACCAAATGCGTGACGACCTATTACTATCGGTTTGGTCCATCCTTGCACATACCGTGGCACATTAGAGCAAATGATAGGTTCACGAAACACGGTACCACCAATGATGTTACGTAATGTTCCATTGGGTGATTTCCACATTTTTTTCAAACCAAATTCTTCCACACGTGCTTCATCGGGCGTGATGGTGGCACATTTGATACCCACGTTGTACTTTTTGATGGCATTGGCTGCCTCGATGGTCACTTCGTCATTCGTTTTGTCACGATGTTCAATTCCTAAATCGTAATACTTGATGTCCAAGTCAAGATAAGGAAGAATCAATTGCTCTTTTATAAATGACCATATAATGCGGGTCATTTCATCGCCGTTCAGCTCTACTACTGGGTTTGTTACTTTAATTTTATTCATTTTTGTTTGTTTTTCAAAAGTCAAAAGTCAAAAGACAAAAGATAAAAGTCAAAAGACAAATGTCTATTGAGAATGCTAAATGCATTGTTTTGCTTTTGAATTTGATTGTTTTAAA
>CAIUKZ010000488.1 GCA_903899865.1 uncultured Bacteroidales bacterium
AAATAATGCTCAATTTTAATTTCGTTAAACGGAATGGTTTGATGTGGAGTAGAATAGGCTTTAAAAAACGGATTGTTGGCTTCAACAGGAAGATTAATAACAGTCATAAGTAGTACGATTTTTAACAATTTCATGTGTTTATATTTAAAGCCTCACCAAGCCCCTCTCCCGTTCATGACGGGATAAACTACAGAGGGGATGTGAAGTTAGTATTGTAGATTCTTACCCTTGTGTGTCCAATTGTTATATTTTGGAAATGGGTAATTCATGTGTTTCTAATTTGAGCCTCACCAGCGCTCCAAAGGAGGAGATGTGAAACAAGTTCTGTCATTTGACCCATTATATTTTTATCAACTTTTGAAAATATCTCATATTTCGAAAATAGGCCGTTAGTAAATATACTCCAGCTGGTAAATCGGTAATGTCAATCACCATAGTACCTGAAAAATCAGATTGCACTTTCACTACCTTACCATCTAAGTTTGTAATTTGCCATGAATCAAAAGCGCCCAAAGCAGAACCAATATAAAATACGCCATTTGACGGATTGGGATAAACTGTAACTGGCTTCTGTATGGTGTCGATATTAGTGGTAGTATCAACCACTTGCTGTGCAAACTTTAAATCTATTGTTTTGGCTTTTAGAACTACCATTTCATTATTCAACAAGAAAGGTATGTCGGTTGCAACCAGCTCATTGGGTGTACCACCCCAATACTCAAACTGCGATCTAATCTTGGTAGCCATTCCAAATGCATAATCAGAATAAAGGATGGTACCCATCGGTCTCCATTCATTAAAAAGACGCGTATTCACCTTACAGCTTTGTTTATTCCCGTTGGGTGCGAAATTATTCGCATATTGCAAATCACTTTGCCAAGTTGCACCATTCCATTTATAATTGGTTTGATAACTAACTTGTACTGAGTCATAATAATCATAATCAGTACGATGTGAATTTACCCACACAAAATTATAAGTATCCCAAATTTTTGACCGCATTGAAAGAAGCCTTTTCTGATCCGAATGGTAATACCAGTTGGTGGAATCCTGGTTCTTCCAATCAGCATCACCAGCATTTCGTGATTTAAAACACTGATTATCAGGAAGCCCTTTTGTATTGTATTTTACTAAAGACAAATACTGACTCTGAATCGTATCCGAATGGTAAGTATCTATTTGCGTAGTTGAAGGCATTTGGTAGATATAACCCAAAAAACTATCTTTTCGTTTCAATGACCAAACACCTTTTTCCCACAGGTAATGGAATCTATACAAGAGTGTGTTATTAGGAACAGAATACTGGTACTCAATTTTTGATTGCTGCAATCCATTCACACCATTATGAGTTTCTGTAATCAACTGGTTATTGCTATACACATAATCTATGGTGTAGGTAGTAACCCACTTGTTAGACCTCCATTTTCGTTCTACTTGCTTGGGACTAGGTGTGTAAAACCACTCTATCTGAGTGTTTCTCACCCAGTTATTCCCTGCGAGGTAATACTCCGTTTGGAGAACTTTCCGTCCACTCACATCATAAAGTAGCACAGAATGGAAAGTGGTATCTTTGACCAACACTTCCAATTCTTTGACTACCTGAGCATTGACTGCTTGAAACAAGCCAAAAATGCCTATTAAAATGGATGTATAAAAACTACTTTTCAATTTATTCGGACAATTAAGAACATACTACCACTTAAATTCCTTAAAAACACAAAAAATTCTGACAAAGCAGCTCCTACCTCTTAAACTCAATGTACCTTGGTGTACTTGGAATATAATCTTCTTTATCCCACAGCGTACTAGTAATCATCAAATCTGCACTATATCTGTTACATGCGATAGGCACATTGTGCACTCTGCACTGACGAAGCAACATTTGAATATCAGCCTCGTGAGGCTGAGCACTAAGATCATCGATTAAGAATATCGCTAAATTCACTTGCTTACGAACAACCAGTGCTGCAATCTCAGCATCACCACCCAATGGACCTGAATTCATACATGTAATTTCAACATCAACACCCTTCTCTTGAAATGCCTTTTGTATCAACCCGCCTGTGGTACCTGTACATATCAACTTATGCTTCGATAGCATATCTGCATTAAACACAGCCCATTCCACCATATCAGCCTTGCGCTTATCATGAGCTACAAGGGCTATTGTCAATTGTTTTTCCATAGTTCAAAGTATTAGTGATTGTTGCACAAAGTTATTAATAATTATTGATAACAATACCAATTTACAATCTGTTTATCAGTGTTTAACTATAAGTGTATCTTACTACCTACTTCCCCTTGCTATTTCTTATCTTTTTTGCTACTTTTGTTTTACATGACACACCATTCAAAATGACTAATAAACTTATCGCTATAATCATTATTTCCAGCTACATTTGGACCAGTACTGCTCAACACAAAAAGCGTGAAATGCGTGCTGTATGGATAGCTTCTGTTGCCAATATTGACTGGCCAAGCAAAAAAAACCTCACTCCTAAGGAACAAAGGCTCGAAATGACAACCATGCTTGACGAATTTGTCAAAAATAACATCAATGCCATATTTATCCAAATCCGTCCTACTGCTGACGCCTTTTATCCATCGTCATACGAGCCATGGTCACAATGGCTTACTGGCAAACAAGGTGTAAAACCCTCCCCATACTATGACCCATTAGAATTTATCATTGAAGAATCACACAAGCGATGCATTGAGGTACATGCCTGGCTAAACCCCTACAGGGTGACTAATTCGGAAAGCACAGAACAGCTATCCAAACACCACAAATATTTCAAAGACCCCGAAATGTTCCTCAAATATGGCGGAAAAACATACTTTAACCCTGGACTGGATGAAACTCGGCAATTTTTAAACAAAGTGGTGGAAGAAATTGTAAAGAAATATGACATCGACGCCATACATTTTGACGACTACTTTTATCCATACAAACATCAAAATGATGTATTTCCTGACGAATCAACGTTTCAGAAATTTCCTCGAGGCTTCACCAACAAAAATGACTGGAGAAGAAATAATGTAAACTTAATCATTGCTGAATTAAGTCAAACCATCAAAGACACGAAAAAGTGGGTAGAATTTGGGATAAGCCCTTTTGGAGTGTGGAGAAATAAATCGGCAGACCCAAGAGGATCAGCGACTTCCGCTACTCAGAACTACGACGACCTGTATGCCGACATTCTCAAATGGCTCAACGAAGGCACTATTGACTACGTAGCTCCACAATTATACTGGGAAATTGGAAAAAAAAATGCAAACTATGAAGTCTTAGTCAAGTGGTGGAGTGAAAACTCATGCAATAAAAACCTTTACATTGGGCTTTACAACTCCAACCTTGGTGTTAAAGAAGCACCATCGGCGTGGCACAGAGGAAACGAACTTGTGAGGCAACTCAACCTAAATAAAAAACACCCACAAATTGATGGAGCAGCATTTTATAGTGCCAATGCCTTTATGAAAAACAAATTTGGATTAAACGACTCTTTAAAATCAAATTTCTACAAATATCCAGCACTTTCACCTATCTCAAGAAATATAAAAGGAGAAGAGGCTAAAACGCCAACCAATTTCAAGATCCATAAAGAAGGCAAAAAAAACATCCTTCGCTGGGATGAAACTAAAGACTCAAATCATTTAAAAGCCGCCTATTATGTAGTTTACATTTTTAAAGGCAATCAAACGGGAGATATAAACAAAGCAGAGAACATTTTTGTAAAAACCTTCAACAACTTCGTTGACATTACAGACTTCATAGAATCTCATAAGGACACATACTGTTTTACAGTCACTGCTGTCAACCGATTCAAGCATGAAAGCACCCCCTCACCGAGCATTATCATGCAATAAACAAAGGTCTATCCATCATTTACAGA
>CAIUKZ010000489.1 GCA_903899865.1 uncultured Bacteroidales bacterium
GTTACATACGCTTGGAATGATCAAATGACAAATGCTTATGCTGTTAAAAATGGAAAATCTTATGATATTTCTTACTTTGACAAGGAAGGTAAATCTCATAATTTCACATTCAATATAGCTAAGCAGGGTGGATGTATGGAATGCCACACAGAGGTAAATACTGGTTATTTTATGCCTATTGGATTCAAAATGAAATATATAAACACCACTAGAATTGCTGAACCATTTATTAATCAAATAACCTATTTTCAACAAATTGGAAAAATGGAACTAGCAGATCCAACAAAATTTATCAGTGTTGCAAAAAAATATGATTTGAATGAACCATTGGAGAAACGTGTAAGAGGCTATTTATCTGCCAACTGTGCTTATTGTCATAATCCAAATGGAACAGCATGGTCTAGAAGTGATTTGAACTTTGAATATGAAGTGCCATTAGATTCAACTGGAATCATCGATCGAAAAACAGATATAATTAATAGGATGCTAAGTAAGGACCCCAAGAAATGGATGCCAAAAGTACATTCAACTTTAATAGATTATCAACAGATAGAGCTTATTAAACAATATTTTTCTCAATTGCCCTAAGTTACTGTACATATTCCTGAGTTATTAAGTAGATTGTTCATTTAATTTTTAAACTATGAGATTATTTAAAATGTCATTTGCAACAGCGAGTTTGATGTTAGTTATTGCAATTAATCTAGCTTCTTGTAAACAAAAAGAAGATGATTTGAAACCAATTGATACGAATGCTTTGGAAATCAAAGTGTTGCCTGATACTTTGTCAAAATTAAAGATATATGAAGGAGCACCAAGTAATCTTCAAAACAACTCTTCCTATATAGAATATGAGGGTATTAACAATTCGTACAACGACTCCTGTGATAAACAAGACTTGGTTTATGTGCCAGTAGGGAAAAAAATTGTACCTCCAGCTAATGGCAATGGATTACCCACATTCCCATCGGGTACTATCTTATTAAAAACATTTTATTACTGGAAGGACAAACGGAATCATTCTCTGGGCAAGCAACTTGTAGAAACTAGAGTTGTCTTATATGATGGTGAACAATGGACTGGAAAAGCTTATGCTTGGGATGCTTCACAAAATGACGCCTATTTTGTATTGTCGGGGAAATCAGTTCCTGTATCTTGGATAAATGAAAATGGAAAAGCTTATAAGTTTGATTTTAAAATTGCATCTGAGTTTCAATGTAGGCAGTGTCATACTCAAAAAACATTAGGAACTTTTCTTCCAATACATTTCCAAATGAAAAATCTCAATTTGACTAGACCGTGGGCGCCTGCCATCAATCAATTGGAGTTTTTTAGTCAAAAGGGTATAATGAGTTCAGTAAATTCTAGTTCGTTTCTTTCTGTTCCTGCGTATAGTGATACAACTCAAACAATCGAAAAACGAGTAAGAGGTTATCTTGATACAAATTGTGCTCATTGCCACAGCCCAGAAGGATATGCTTATGATTATTCAAGTCTGAATCTGAAATTTGATGTTTCGTTAGAAGAATCTCATATTTTAGATCCAGGTATGAAAGCAGATATAATAAGTAGAATGCTTAGCACGGATGTTAAAAAGCGTATGCCTAAGATTCATTCCAGTCTGAATGATACTAAATATATTAATCTTGTAGAAAAATACTTGAATACTTTGCCATAATAAACATTATACTTTTTAAGGGGTGAGACGATGTCTTGCCCTTTTTTTTCGATATACATTAGTCATCATTGTCTGAATTCATCACGCTGTCTGTGGGCACTCCCCTCACGCCTGAGTCATACACAATACGTCCCCAGTTGAGAAGCTCTAGTGGTGTGATTACCTTCGGTAGTTTTTCGGATTTATGAATAAATGCTTTATAGGCATGGGTAACCAGCTCCGAACAATAGTAACTATTTGGCGTGGGAATGCCAATTAATCCTGTGAAATTATATGGTTTGCCAATTAGTTTTCGAGCTTGTTCAACAGCCATTTTGCCTGCTTTACGATTGGTACGCCATTTTGGTCTTACTATCACCATCCGATGCGACTCTTCGGTAAATACGTTCAGGGACGTTGCGTGTACTCCCGTGTGGTCCGATTCTATCACTTGGTTCAATTCTCTGTCCAATATCGCAGCATGACTGAATACGCCACCCGTAACATCAGCTATAAAGTCCGACGATTTCAAGTAGCCCCTTACCAATATCCAGTCGCCAGTACGTCCGTAGGTTTTGATTGCATTGATCATGCGCTTGTCTTGCTTGGCCATGATTTTTGGAGGTGGTGATGCCAAGTAGCCACGTGTATAGCATGACACCATCAGCGTGATGGTGAGAATAATGGCTGATATTCTTACAGTTTTGTTCATTTGTTTCTGTTTGAGTATTTAATTCCAGTTGATTAGAGTGGCGCCAATTGCATCACGCAGTGGAGGTGACAGCACCAGCCGATGTGCCTACTTTTATTAAGTCCAATATCGACTTTCTCATTTCTTTAATTGATTATCCGCAGAGCGACATATTGTTTTATTCCAACAGGGGCTTTGCCCCAACCCCACTTACTTTTTTGTCTTGACACAAAAAAGTAAGCAAAAAAAGTCAAGACTGTGCCCGCTTCACTCGAAAAACTAGCGCTCGGCAGGCTCAAATCGTCCAAACTCATCCCGTCGAAATACGACGGGACTCAAACA
>CAIUKZ010000490.1 GCA_903899865.1 uncultured Bacteroidales bacterium
ATTCCCGACCAGGACACCAACGACCTTACAAAGGCAGTGGAATTTTCAGTAAAAAAAATGTGTAAAAAAATGCTCATACTCGGTGCCGGAGGATTGAGAGAAGACCACGCTTTAGCCAATATCTCTTTGCTACATTTTTATTTGCCGAAATTAGACCATGTCACCATGGTTTCGGATTTTGGCACCTTTACCCCTATTGTATCTACTACTGATTTTAAGGCTTGGAAAGGACAACAAGTATCCATCTTTTCGATGACCTACGATTGCATTATCTCCACTAAAGGCCTCAAATATCCGATTCAAAGCCGTAAATTGTCCTCGTGGTGGAAAGGCACATTGAACGAAGCTGAAGGGAATGTATTCACTATCGAACTTGAAACCGAAGGCCGAATTATTGTTTATCAATGCTTTGAACCCTAATTCTTAAAAGGGATTCAATAAAGAAGAAGCTGTTATTCATACTTTAAATCCGATGATTATGACCCGATTTTATCAGCTTTTCATTGCCTTAGTTTGGTGGACATCTTCGTGCTTTGCAACCGATTTCACGTCCATTGATAAGGATGCTAAGTCAGCACCCACTACGCTTCACACTGCTACCGACATAGCCCATCATCTTAGCCGCAATCTTACATCTGACACAGAAAAGGTAAGAGCATTCTACATTTGGATAGCACACAACATCAAATACGACTATGCATCTGTTGGTATATCAAAACAATACACCAACACCAACGACCTCGTAGTTGAAGTCCTGGCTCGGCGAACAGGACTTTGTCAGCACTATTCCGAATTGTTTAAGGCCTGCTGCGATGCTGTAGGCATCAAAGCATGGGTTATAAGCGGATATACGCGCGACAGCTTAGGGCACATCGCCACACTCAGTCATGCGTGGAATGCCGTGAAAATAGACGGTCAATACGCCATGCTTGACATCACTTGGTCTGCTGGTTACGCCCAAAATGGTAAATATTACAACCGTTTCCGTGACTTGTACTTTCTAGTGCCTCCACAGAAGTTTGTACTCACACACCTACCATTCGACCCCATCTGGCAATTTTCCAGCCTTCCCATCACACACTTGGAGGCACAGAAGGGTGATTTTAGAAAAGCATTAACGCATTCAAATTTCAACTTTAAAGACAGCATCAATGCATACCTACAGCGGACACCTACTGACAAGCTAGCTCTGGAAATTCATCGAATCAAAGAAGCAGGCATCACCAATCCACTGATTGCCAAACATGTGCAACAAGCCGAACGCCACCTAGCCGTGATCCACTCTAACGGCGCCCGCGAACAGTTCAATGCAGCCGCCAATACTTTCAAAAAAGGAGCTGATGCATTCAATACATTTGGGTCATTACTCAAAAAACAAAATGGCAAACTGTCAGAAATGAAAAATGACATGCACCTACTGGACGAAGCTGAACAAACCGTCAAACATTCCATTACCCAATTACGTTCCATTCATGCAGAAAATAAACAAATGCAACAAAATATCGATACACTCATCAATAATGCCACCGAATTAATAAAGGCTATTGACGAGATTAGAACGTTTAAATAAAAGGCGCTATAACGTTATGGGTGGGTTAAAACACTAAAGCCTTCGGCGATATTTACTTCGTGACATTTTGCCTTCGGCGATATTTACTTCGTGATATTTACTTCGTGATATTTGCCTTCGGCGATATTTGCCTTCGTGATATTTGCCTACGGCGATAGCGACTTTGTGTCTTTGTACCTTTGTGTTCAAAAAATATATAGTCCCAAATAAATACACTCTTATGTTACGTACACACCTCCTTTTCTTTTCGTTTTTATCAATTCTTATGATAAGCTGCGACGCCCTTTATACTAAAGACGATTACATACAAGCTTTTAGCGATTTTGTAAACGAATCTAGCGAAAAAGCGAACACCTACACCGAAGAAGATTGGAAAAGCGCGGACAAAAAATTTGACCATTACATCAACGCTGATTATCAAAGGTTCAAAACGAATCTCAATCCATTAGATGAACGTGCGTTGGCTGAATTACGAAACGCTTATGTCTATCTAAGAGTCAATGCAAAATACAAGAAAACGGAATAAGCCCAAATTAAGCATTTGAAAAATTATTAATCGCTAACGTATTAGTTACCAGGGCTTTTTTTCAAAACTCTTGTACTATTTAAACTTTCTATTGTTTAATGCCGTGGCAATACAAATTATATAGTTTGATGAGACGAAGTCGAAATTGGACTATTTAATTTGTGCCAACGGTATAAGAGCGGGATTTTCCCGTATGGAATCATTCGTACTATTTTTCAAAACTTCTAATGATTAATTCGGGATAAAATTGCTACTTTTGTACCTGTAACGAGTGCCACAAACAAACTTTGATGCAAGCAGGGAATTGAAAATCAAGGAGGTTAATGATTAAATAATACAAATCGGCTCTTAAAGTCCCCCATGGCGGAGATTTAGGGGCTTAAATACAAACAGATGAAACCAATTAACGAACAAAAAATTGCCGTATGCAGCGATCATGCTGGATTCGAACTTAAATCAAAAGTTATTGCTTATTTGCAAGCCAAAAACGTGAGTGTATTAAAAGATTTTGGCACATATAGTCCTGACAGTTGCGATTATGCCGACTATGCACACCCAATGGCAACAGCTGTTGAAAACGGAGAGTTTGATTATGGAATATCAATCTGTGGAAGTGGCAATGGCATCACCATGACTCTCAACAAACACCAAAAAATACGTGCTGCTCTCTGCTGGGAAAATGAAATTGTGGCACTAGCTCGCCAGCACAACAATGCCAATGTGCTTTCACTTCCTGCCCGCTTTATCACCGAACAAGCAGCTTATGAAATGGTGGACACCTTCTTTTCAACCGACTTCGAAGGCGGTCGCCACCAAACTCGCATTGACAAGATAGGGTGCGTGTAATCGGAGTTTTTGTCACAATTTGGGCATTTGCGTAATTCCCATTCAAAATATCACAAGGGATTGTCCTAAAGCTTCCGATTTATCTGAAGCTACTATGTGAAATTATTGATTGAAAAGATAGAACCTCTAGTTTCAACTATTCTATCTATGTGGTTAAATCTTTATTATCAAATAATACATTCTTTTGTGCCTTTTATGGTTAAAAATTCAGCTACCCACAGAAGTCATTTTGCCGAAAGGCAAAAAACTATGTTCCTTCGAAATTCTTGTTTGCATAGTCTGATGTGTTCAATGTGTTACAATAGATTCTTTTGTGCCTTTTGTGGTTTATTTTTATTATAACCAAAATATAACTTTTGACACACAACGGGATTGGAAATCGACGCAGTCTATTATATATTCACAACAACCCCCTCATTCCCCCTTCGGGGGCTAGGGGGCTAATTTTTTTTCAAATGAAACGTACAGAAATAGCCACTTATGGAGAGTTTGGGTTAATCAAACACCTGACTGACAAGTTTAAAATCGAAAATCCCTCTACGCTCAAAGGTGTAGGCGATGATGCGGCTGTGTTGGATTATTCCGAAAAACGTGTTTTGGTTACTACTGATTTGCTTTTGGAAGGCATTCATTTTGATTTGGTGTACGTGCCACTTATGCACCTCGGATACAGAGCTGCTGTGGTAAATTTTTCGGACATTTATGCCATGAATGGGCATCCGAAACAAATCACTGTATCGCTAGGCATCTCAAAACGATTTTCAGTAGAAGATCTGGAGCAGATTTATGCTGGAATTAACCTTGCCTGTGAAAAATACGGTGTTGACCTAATAGGTGGTGATACCTCTGCATCCTTGACAGGATTGACTATCAGCATTACCTGCATCGGAGAGGCCGACGCCGATAAAATTGTCTATCGGAATGGAGCCAAAGAGAATGATTTGATATGCGTGACAGGTGACTTGGGTTCGGCTTACATGGGATTACAACTGCTGGAAAGGGAAAAAATTGCGTTTTCTGGCAACGATGATGTTCAACCCGATTTTGAAGGCAAAGACTACATTCTCCAACGCCAACTGAAACCAGAGGCACGTATGGACATCATTAATCTGCTTGCTGAAAAAGGAATTGTCCCTACTGCGATGATGGATATATCAGATGGATTATCATCTGAACTTTTCCACATCTGCACTCAAAGCAACATCGGTTGCCGTGTGTATGAGGATAAAATTCCGATTAATTATCAAGCTGCAGTGATGGCCGAAGAACTGAACATGAATATTGTCACCGCAGCACTCAACGGTGGTGAGGACTATGAGTTGTTATTTACAGCATCGCTCGAAGACTACGATAAAATCGTAACCATGGAAGGGATTGCCATCGTAGGTCACGCCACCAAATCAGCATTGGGGCTTCAATTGGTTGGTCGTGAAGGGGAAGAAATTGAACTCAAAGCTCAGGGGTGGAATTCATTGAAATAACCGATTCTTTAACCTTAAGGGTAGGGTAAAAATACTAAAGCTTTGGGCGATACTTACTTAGCTATATTTTACCTACGGCGATATATACCTTGGCTATAGCGACTTCGTGCCTTTGTGTCTTTGTGTTCAAAAAATATTTTATCCGACTTCAATCTTCAATTTTAATATTGTAGTTTAATTTTCTCCTATGATCTTACCCTATATTTTGCTCGAAAACGGATCAATTGGTTTTGAATAATCTACATTTTCGCTTTTGGTCGAATTGTTGATATTACCGTAATTAGGTTTACCCATTGATGAAGCACCTCTAAATCTACTTGGCTTTTTATTAATAATCACAGTAGAAGGGATGTTCTCCAGCTCCCCTTTGTCCGAAAGCGAAAGCTCATTCCATGTAGGGTAGCTTATCAGCATAAAGCTGTAACGCACCAACACACTCGATGTATATCGTGTCAGTTTATTCACTTTCACATTATCCGGAAATTCCAGCTTCAATTTATGAATGCCCTCCCTGATTCTTTCACTCGAAAAAATCAACCGGTTTAAGTCAAGAATTTGTACTGTCACATGGGGGCTGTTTCTCATCAATCTACGAGCATAACGCAATAGAAACTCATCTTCCTCAAAGTTCAAAAGTATCACCGTGTTGGTAATTGACACATATCCCCTATTCACAAAAACCCCAACACTACAATTACTATTTTCGATAAAATACTTTGTTTTATCACGTATTAATGATCCCGGATAAAAAAGTGTTTGTTTGCTTGAGATACGGTTGATGATGTGGTTGAGCCACTTAATCTTTTTAAACCACTTACTTTCTTCCAAAAAAGGGATACCTGATAGCGACACTCCTGCACCTACAAGAAGAAAATCATAATTATTTTGATTCACATTTTTAATGATTCCGAGCTCGATATTGTCCGTCACCTTATACTCCGTAGCCAATGGAATCTCCAACCGATCAGCCTCTGTCTTGATGCCTACAAAACTCTCATTAGCATATTGCTCACCATAAATTGGGTTCGTGTCTGTCCCAGGTGTGATGTGCATAGCAGTAACCCACAGACTATTTTTCGCCCCATCCAACAGCGTTTTAGCCACATTCACCAAATTACGACCATTCTGAGGGTTCCCCAATGCTATCATCACTTTGAACACTCCCTGTGCTTGCTGACGGATGTAATCCTCACGCAGTTGTTTGTTTGGAAATAATTTATTAATCAATGACAACACTGGCGTAGTCATAAAGGTTGTTATCAAAGCCATGATAACCAACATTACAAAAATAGGTGGAGGTAATATGTGCATTTCATAACCAATATTCAACACTATCAGCTCCATCAATCCGCGTGTGTTCATTAAAATACCCAACGATAGGCTGTCTTTCCAATTTTCCCCTAACAATCGGGCAGAAAAGGCTCCACCAACGAACTTCCCGACAATAGCTACGCCGATAAAAACACCACACATCGCCCACAGATGAGAAGTGTTCAATAATCCAATCTCAGTCCTAAGCCCAGTAAATACGAAGAAAAGTGGTAGTAACAAGGTCACTGACACATCCTCAATCTTTTCCACCACCAATCGTCTAAAATCGGGCAACTGTGGCATCACCACACCTGCTAAGAATGCTCCGAACAAGGCATGAATGCCAATCACTTGTGTAATAAATGCCGATGCAATCAGAATTAAAAGTAAAAATGCGATTATACTCTTATTCAGCACTTCACTATTACTGTATATTTTCCCCACTTGCTTTAGAAATGGTCTGATTACGGCCAACATAATGACCACATACAGCACCGCAAAACCAATGGTGTAAATCGAACTTACAAAACTACCTGTTTTGGTTATCGCAATTACTGCTGCTAATACGCACCAAGCAGTCACATCATCGTTTGCTGCACTAGCAATGGCAATGGTGCCAAGGTGCGTTTTAGTTAGTCCTTTTTCTTGAATAATCCTTGCCAGTACGGGGAAAGCAGTAATGCTCATGGAAATACCAATAAATAGAGCAAATGAAAGATAATCGGTGTAACCTGCAGCAAATTCTTGATACACCAAATAGGCTAATCCCATTCCCAATAAATAGGGAAATAGGATACTGGCATGACTGATGACGTATGTCACACCCATCCGATCCTTTAGTTGCGTTACATCCAGCTCCATGCCAATGATAAACATGAAAAGCACCAACCCAATCTGACTTAATACACTTAGATTACCGAGGGTTTTTGCAGCAAATAGAAAATGGAAGGCATCGGGGAAATAATATCCAAAAAGTGACGGACCAAGCAAAATACCTGCCAGTATCTCACCAATCACTGTCGGCTGACCCATTTTTTTAAACAAATAACCAAAAAAACGCGACGCTATAAGTATCGAAAGTATTTGCAAAAGAAGCATAGATGCCGGCTCAGCTAGATTTTGAAAAATCGATAATTTGAATAACTCAAATCCTGAGACATTCTCTATTGTGGGATGAATGTGCGTAGCTTGATTATCTGCATATTGTTCTCCTCCTTTTGTCATTATAAAATAGGTAAAGACACTAAAAACCATCAACATGATGATGTAGAATAACCAAGTTTTAATTTGAGATGTTCTTTTGGGCATTTTGTACAGTATTAAGAATGGTAGGTTTACAAGCCTGAAAATGGCCTTTTTACAAAGATAGTGAAATTATTTTATACGCATCAAGACTAAAAACCATATACTACAACATATTTTGAACTTGCTTGTTGATTAATTATTCGTATTTTTGTCATCATTTATATTTATTCATTTTCCAAACTTACAATAGATTTAATACATCGTTTTTTTTAATTCATACACATTCTTATGGAAATTGGTATTAGTTTTTGGGTAGGCTTTATTGCATTTGTAGCAATTATGCTATTTCTTGATTTATTTGTTTTTCACAAAAAAGACACAACTGTCAATGTAAAGGAAGCGTTGCTTTGGAGTGCCTTTTGGATAGGTCTGGCTGTAGTTTTCAACTTAGGAGTGTATTACGTACTGGGTAGGGTAAAAGCTTTGGAGTTTTTTACTGGTTATCTTATCGAAGAGTCGCTAAGTGTGGACAACCTGTTCGTATTCATCATGATTTTTGGGTTCTTTAAAATTGACCCAAAATACCAACACAAGATTCTTTTTTGGGGAATCATCGGTGCTATCGTGATGCGTGCCATCTTTATTTTTGCTGGTGTGGCGTTAATTCAAAAGTTTGCATGGGTGATGTATATTTTTGGTGCATTCTTGATTTACACTGGTATAAAAATGCTTTTTGAGAAAGAAGATTCGGAATTCAATCCCAACGACAATGTTGTGATTAAAACCTTCAAAAAGATTTTTCCTGTTACGGATGACATGTCTAAACCTGTTTTCTTCGTAAGAAACAGCAAAATACTTTATGCTACGCCCTATTTCCTTGTATTGTTGTTTATAGAGGCTTCAGATTTGATATTTGCTGTAGACTCTATTCCTGCGGTACTTTCGGTTTCCAAAGATCCATTTATCGTCTATACATCGAACATTTTTGCCATTTTAGGTCTGCGTTCACTCTATTTCGCATTGAGTGGCATTATGGACTTATTCAGGTTTTTAAAATATGCATTGGCAGGTATTCTGACCTTTATTGGTGCAAAAATGTGCATCAATGAATTTACACATCATATCGGATCTGAATTTCACATCACCAACTTCACATCCTTAGGAGTCATTGTGGGTCTATTGGCGATATCGATTGTGCTTTCTCTTGTATTCAAAAAACGAGTAGTATAAGGGTTGAAATCATAATAAACAGTTCGACGATTAATATTTAAGGGGAGTAGCAAAATCGCGACTCCCCTTATTTGTTTAAAAAACTGATGCATGCATCAATAACCCTAAACTTAAAAATCTATCAAAAATCTACAATGACTTCAACCACGCTCTAAACTGAATGGTCCAGAAGTTTACTTTCTCATTGTTAGCTCCTAGTCCGAATCCATGTTCACCGCTCGAAAGAATGTGTATTTCAGCAGGAACTTTGCATTTATGCAAAGCTTCGTACATCAGGATTGCATTTTCTACAGGCACCACACTGTCATCACCTGCATGTACAATAAACGCTGGCGGAGTACTTTCTTTCACCTGCAACTCATTCGAATACAGTTTTACCAATTCATTACTTG
>CAIUKZ010000491.1 GCA_903899865.1 uncultured Bacteroidales bacterium
AATAAAAGCTTTGAACATTTATATTAAGAAAAATGATGAAAACTAGTGTTAACATAAGATATTAATTCTATTTAAGAATATTAAGAGGTATAAATTTTCCATATATCATTAATCGATGCTAATTCATGAAAAAAGGTAGAATCAAAAAACAAAATGAAGAAATACAAATTTCAGATAACCCAAAATATCCTGATATTATTTATAAGTATAGAATATGGAATGATGCTTATCAAAAAACAATATTATCAGAAAGAAAAGTGTTTTTAGCTCCACCAACAAGTTTTGAAGATAAAAAAGATTGTAAACTACTTGTTAGATACGATTTAATGACAAACTTCGATATTTATAAAAAATATCTAAAAATATCAAAAATAGACAATCCACATTGGACAAAAGAACAACATAAAAAACACGCTTTGAAATGGACAACTAAAAGCCCTCTCAAAAACAAAAAAAATATCAAAATACAACAAGAAGAACATTTTCGTGAATTTGATAAGAAATTTGGAGTTTTATCCTTAACTACTAATAAATCAAATCTAGCTATGTGGAATAAATATAGTAATGTCGGAACAGGTTTTTGTGTTGGATTTGAATCGAAGATTTTGTTTGACAATTTAGGTGGAGGTTGTGATGTGAGGTATTATTCCAAATTACCAGATATTTATCATGATGATACATTTATAATTGAGCATTATAAACAAGTTTTTTCAAAAGAAGAAAAATGGTCATTTGAAGAAGAATATAGAACGCACAAATTTCAAGAAAAACCTTTTAGTTTATTAGATAGACAGATAGTTGTACCAGTGGTCGCTTTTCGTGAAGTCATTTTTGGCTGGAATACAAGTGAACAAGACAAAAATGAAATTGTACAAGCTTGCAAATCACAAGGTCTAAAAGTCGTATTTAAAAAGTGTTCTTTACTAAACAACGAAATTGTTATAGACGAAATTGTTATAGACGAAATAGAATAAAAAAAATAACGTAGGCATAACACACGTCTATGCCTGCCTGCTGGGCGACGTGGTATTCGAGGCTTATTCTCCCGCATGGCTTTCGCTGTCTTACGACAACGAAGCAGCCCGCAAACCGCAGGCTGGCATAGTCTCTGTCGTTATGTGCCATACTATAACAACCCTCAAATTGACAGACAACAATAAATGAACATAGGAATCTTTACATACGGAACAAGAGGCGACTTGCAACCATACATTGCATTAGCACTTGGACTTGTGGACAAAGGGCACAAAGTAACACTTTCTGCAACAGAAGATTTTAAAGAATTTGTAGAAGGTTTTGGGGTTTCATTTCAACCACTTTGGGGAAATGCCGAAACAATGATGAACTCTACCGAAGGTCAAAACATACTACAAACCGAAAACTCAATTAAACTAATGAAGTATTATTTTAAAGTACTTCACGACAATAGAAAACCTTTACGCAACAGTTACTATGAAGCCATTTCAAAGGTTGATTTCATAATTGCAAATTCAATGACATTGCCAATAGTAAGTGCGATTGTTGAAAAACAAAATAAAAAAATAGCACTCACCTATTTTATGCCACCAGTTGTCCCAACAACTGAATTTCCATTGGGGGATTTTGACTTTTTAAACTTTTCTTGGTACAACAAATTTACTTATAAAATTGCCCAATATTTCTTCTGGCAATTTGTCAAGCAAGACACCAACGAATACCGAAAAGAATTGGGTCTCCCCGTATTAAAAGAAAATTTAGTTGCACACATTGACAAACAAAAAGTATTGGATTTGTTCTGCATTAGCCAATCTTTAATCCCACAACCAAAGGATTGGGAAAACCACCATAAAATCACAGGATTTATCAATATTCCTAAACAAAAAAGAGAAAAGCATTTTTTAGACCAGACTCCAGTTGAACTTACAGAGTGGTTATCGAAAGGAGAAAAACCAATTTATATAGGTTTTGGAAGTAATGGAATTGGAAACACCAATAAGTTTGTAAATATTATTACCGAACTTTTAGAAAAAACGACTGAAAGAATTTTATTTTGTACAGGCTGGTCGCAGTTTGACAATCTACCAACACATAGTAACCTTTTTGTAACCAAATATGTAAATCACGAAATAACTCTACCACAATGTAAAGTAGGCGTTTTTCACGGAGGTGCAGGAACGTTGGCAACAATGCTTCGACATAATATACCAGTAGTTATTGTGTCATTTTATACCGACCAGCCAACTTGGGGAAAAATTGTTGAACATAGAAAGTTGGGCATTCATATTCCTGTAAAATTACTTACAACAGACAAACTTATTTCAGCCGTCAGGCTTGTACAAACGGACGAAATCAAAAACAACGTTTTAACGGTTGGACAAGCAATTAGAAACGAAAACGGACTTGACAACGCAATCACAGAAATTGAAAAATACTTTAAATGACAAACAAAAATACGGCGCATAATCGAGTAGACGGCTCCGCTAGTAATCACTAACGGAGTGCACCTCTCACAATTTATCCCGTTCTACGGGAGCACCGTACGATCGGTTCGCCAAGAAATGGAGAAATCTGTTGATAATAAGTAAACATCGCTTCGTAGCCTCGTTGTTGCCAGCGTTCTTCCGTGATGGTGGTTTTCAGAATGGGACTGAACACTACCACCCCCGTACTGCATACCTCACGATAAGCCACCCCCGTTGAAAAATCGGGGTAGGCTTTGCGTCTTACTAGCAGTTTGGAGCGCCCCCCGCCTGTAAGGGACTTACACCCTCAGGAAACACACGCTACAATATATTTTTTTACTGAAAATAATTGTATGTTTGCAATTTTGAATAGCTTGCTACGTTTATCAAATAAAAAAATATGACTCACGAATACTTTCATACAACAACAAAAGCTTACTTTTCTGTTCAATCAAT
>CAIUKZ010000492.1 GCA_903899865.1 uncultured Bacteroidales bacterium
GTGGATTGGTGGCGCCAGCAAACATGTAATATCCTACCAAATTGCTTCCTGAGCCGAGCTTGCTCATGATGAGACCATACCCATCCAATTCATCTATCACATGTCTGCGGTGATAGGTGTTCTGAATCCCAATGCCTACTTCACAGGTAAAATAGGGATAAAGCAGAAAGTTTACATGGTATTTGTTGGATGGTTTTTCTCCTTTTTTAGGCTGTTGACTTACTCTCCAGTCGGAAATGGAAAAGTCGGCTTCATTTTCAGAAACTTTGAGGTCTGCATTCCATGGTGCATCTGGATAGGTTCCAAAAAGTGGGATGACTTCGTTTTCGGGAACTGACACATCGCCCCATCCTGTAACCGTATAAAGTGGTACATCTATGCCAAGTTTCTGAGCCGTTTTCTTAATCCATTTGATATGTGCTTCGCCTTTTTGAGCAAACCAATATTCGTTTTCAATCTGTGCACCTACTATTGGACCACCCTCTTTGTAGTAAAAGCCTTCCATTTGCTTACTCATTTGAGCCATGTAACGCTCTGCATAATACTGGTAAACTGGATGATTGGATCGGTCTTCCATTATTTTTTTATCCACTATCCAATCTGGTGAACCGCCATTGCGAACCTCTCCGTGAGTCCATGGACCAATGCGAGGGTATGCCATCATGCCATGTTTGTGAATCAGTTTGATGAATGCTCTCAAGTCTTTATTGCCCGACCATTCGAACTGACCCTCTATTTCTTCGTGGTGATTCCAAATGATATAGAATGCCACAATGTTTATTCCACATGCTTTCATCTTTAGGAGTGTTGGCTCCCATTCTTCACGAGGAACGCGTGAATAATGCATTTCACCCATCACAGGGATAATGGGTTTGCCACCCAAAGTCATGTATCGGCTATTGAACAGGATTTCTTTTCCTGCTGGGCCAGGATGACCCATTTTGAACGCAGAAGGAGTTAGTGGCAAGTTTTTGTCCACAGCGTTTATAACATATTTTTGTCCATTGACTAGCAGTGAAATCATCAAAAGAGTCAAACTTAGGAAGGAGCGTAAAGTAAACATAGGCATAATATGAAGATTTATAAGAAATTACACTGTGTAGTCACAAATGTAGTAAATTGTTCACAAACTAAAAATATGTGAAAAAATGTTATGTAACACAATTTCAATAAATTTGTATCAATTACAGTTAGATTTGAGGACCTAAGAATTTAAAAACGGGATTCTTTTTAAACGGGTTCTCATTTTAAGATCACCTTGTATTCAGGGATAAATTTGAGTTGATTAATGTCCATTTTGGAGTAATCATAAGGAGATCTTGCTTTGTCGAAGAGGATTTTATCATTTTCTCTCAATGGGGTAACGATGATTTTCAGCTCCTTGCCGTCAACGGGATGTTCCAATCGGTTTAATCCAATGTTCCAAGGCATTCCATTGGAATAATTATCACTTAGCAGTCTGTGTCCATCGTATAGCTGAGCCGTGTTGCCAGTATAGCTAAGGTGCAGGTATGCTGCATTCAACCCTTCTAGATAGTTTTCTGGAACTTGTACTGTCCATTCTGAGAAAGTATTGAAAGGGATGGAATCAAAAACCTTCGGCTTTGGAGCAATTTTAACTGGTTCTAATGTTCCAAATCGAGCATAATGTGTGGGATTGTAGGCCGTAGGGCGCATGTAATCAATTCTTCCCATCCATCCACTGTTGGTTGTCATTTCATATTTGTCTGCTGTTTGATATGTTACAATTAGTTTGCCAGCAAATGCTTTTTTACCCTTGCTCATTGGAAATTCTAAGACCAATTTGTTTTCGCCTTTTTCGAGGTAACCAGCTAAATCAATAGTGTTCAATTGACCTGCAGTTATTTCTTCACTTATCCAATTGTTGTTAATCTGGATTCTACATGTGGTTTCAGGAGCAATATAGAATTTTGCAGATTTTATTTTAGAGGCATTTGTAAGGCTAAATTCTTTGATAAAGTAGTGTTTCATCAATACATCGGCAGGTTTAATGCTGTCTTTTTCATTGGTGTATAGCCATGATGCATCATCAAGCAATGGTTTCTGCTTGATGTTTAAAGTGATACTTTTCGAAGGAAGCTCTACTTTGTAGGTGTGAAAAATATCAGTTTTTTCAACTTCGGCCAATTCGTGGCTGTCTTTTGTTCGCCTCTCTTCACCAAATTTAGAGATTAATATTGAGGGTTTGGAGCTGAGTATTTCAATTGCTCCTTGGTTTGCTAAAAGCGTAGCATCGCTTATATACAATTCGTTTTTATCGTTGTTTTTAATAAGCCATAGATTTTTGCTGTCTTCATTAGAAAGCAATACTAAATTGACGATTTCACCACTTTTAGATTTGATGGTTATGGCAGTTTTCAAGCTGGGGTTCACGTTACTAACGATATATTTTCCTTTGCTGTGATCCACTGTGCCAAGGTTTGATTCTAATGAGAGAATGGATTCTTCATCAAAGCAAAACTCAGGAGATATTGCGTTTGTCTTGCAAAAGAAATAGGTGTTGCCAATATTGCAAATTGGTTGTGCTGTAGCGTATTTGAGCAAGTTGCTGCCTATAGACATGTTAACAGGCCAAATGAAAATGGTAGAGTCCAACACTGTTATTCCTTTCGAAGGGAATGTGATGGTTTCGGACTGGTGGCGCACAGTAAATTGTACGTCATGTTGTATTGGGCGAGGGACATTTCGATGATAATTAAGGGCAAATAGAAACCCTGATTTTCCATTATACCGATAAGACATTTGGATGTCATTGGCATCTGTTTTGCCAATAAAAGTATTCATTGGAGAAAGGATTTCACCATATTGATTTAGAAAATAATGAACTTTTTTGATCTCTTTATAGCTATCATTGATTTCACCTGTTTCTCTAATGGCAGCCTGAAAGTCGTAGCTTCGAGTTGGAACAGTGGTATAATATGACGATTCGTCTTGTTCCTCTTCGAATGAAGTGGTTGTACCGATTGGATTGGTTCCTCCAGCAAACATGTAATATCCGATAAGGTTACTACCAGATCCAAGTTTGCTTACCACCAGACCCAGGCCATCTATAGGGCTGATGATGTGTCTTCGGTGATATGTGTTCTGATTTCCTACTCCCAATTCACAGGTGAAATATGGGTAAATAGAGAAGTTAATACGTTTTTTTTGTGTGTTTTGCTCGTTTCCAATCGTGCTGTCGTTTCGTTCATTTACAAATGAAAAAACACTTGTTTTCTTTGAGATACTTAAGTCTGGTGCCCACGGAGCATCAGGATATCCACCCCATAGTGGAATGACTTCATTTTTAGGTGCAGATGTATCTCCCCATCCAGTGACAGTATAAAGTGGTACATCCATTCCGTGTTTTTGCGCTGTTGCTTTTATCCATTTGATGTGTTCTTCGCCTTTCTCTCCAAACCAGTATTCATTTTCAAGTTGAATGCCAATAATTGGGCCACCATCTTTGTAATACAATCCTTCCATTTGTTTGCCCATCTGAGCTATGAATTCTTCTGCATAATGTTGATAAACAGGGTGGTTGGAGCGGTCTTCCATGATTGTTTTGTCCATGATCCAGTCAGGTGTTCCACCATGTCTAACTTCACCATGAGCCCATGGCCCAATACGTGGGTAGGCCATCATTCCATGTTTGTGAATTAGTTGGATAAAAGCTCTTAAATCTTTATTTCCTGACCAGTCATATTGTCCTTCTATTTCTTCATGATGATTCCAAATGACATAGAAAGCAACAATGTTGACTCCACAAGCTTTCATTTTTAATAACGTAGATTCCCATTCTCTGCGTTCAACTCGCGAATAATGTACTTCTCCCATAACCGGTAGAATTGGTGAGTTGCCTTTAGATAGATACCTACAGTTCATAATCAATTCATTTCCTTTCGGTCCTGGATGCCCCATTTTGAATGCTGAAGGTTTCAGTTTTGTGGTGTCATGGGTAGCGTTTATAGCATACTTTTGAGCACCGACCGCTGAATTGAGAATTACTAAAATGAGAATTAAGATGAGGCGAAAATTGGACATAAATGTATGTTTTTGTTGATAATTGAAGGAAATTTGATGGTAGTGCAAAATTAACAAAATATTCGAAATGACAAAATAGTATTTTGATGTTATGAAGCAGTAAATCAGCGGGCAAGCCGATGGTGGAAAACGACTCGTTGTTACGGTAACTATCACACTTCTATGTTTTGGAATGGAGGGTTTCTGTAACGGGTTTGGGGAATTAATCGGTAGGTAAGGCTGGCCCCTTTGTTTTTACATCAGAGGATAAAATGTAGAACGCTAAAGAATGGACGAACACGTGTTGGCATACTGGGTTTAATAAGCAATTTAGTATCCTCGATGAATGTAGGTTGGTTTGCCTGAGTAAGTTCCAGTAATTTTGGTACTATCAGATGTCACCATGTTGCTTTGAAGGTTCATTATCCCATTTTCATAGCTAACTGTAAATGAACCCTTGGAAATCAATTTAATTTTATTTCTGCTAGCATCCGATTCGCGATAGTCTATATATGCTCCCAGTGTGTAGGATTGATTGTCAATAACGGTGGTGGAACCGGGATAGAAGCTGAAGCTATTGCCTTTGGTACTTACTGAGTATGTTCCAGCAGGGAGAATGGTGTCTGTGGGATTGGCAAATACATTTTCAAGATATAGCTTTTGTCCTTTACCTGTGACAATTCCATTGCTAAATGTTAGTCCGTCTGACAATAGTGTAACTGTGAATACACTACTAGGGATACTATCTTTAGCATAATAGTTGCCAAAGAACTCAGCGTAAGCTTTGGTGTAAACAGGATTAGTGTTGTACTTATAAGGTGAGAATACAGGTGTAGGTTCGCAGGATACGAAACATCCAACTATCAATATCACTGCCAATTTTTTGACCATTCGTTTAGCTGATTTTTTGTTTTGACTGAATGTATCTAACAGGATAATAGGCTGCCAAAAATCCCATGAATAAAACGGTAACGGTTACCAATAGGATGTCTGTCAATTCTGTTTTTACTGGGTAGGCATCCACCACATAGCCCGATCCGAGGCGTATAAACCCAAAAACTTCTTGAGCTAAACAGATCAATGTTCCTAGGATAATCCCCGCCAGAGCACCAACCGCTGAAATCATCCAGCCCTCAAAAAGAAAGATGTTTTTTATCAGATTGTTGTCAGCTCCGAGTTTGCGAAGGGTGTCTATGTCTTCCTTCTTGTCTATGATCAGCATGGATAGTGAGCCTATGATGTTGAAACTAGCAATGAGGAGGATAAAGGTCAAAATCAGATAGGTAATCCATTTCTCTATCTTCATGATTTTGAAGAAACTTTCTTGTTGCTCGTAGCGGTTTTTTACCTGGTAGTTGCTGCCCACTATGTGTTGGATTTCGGCTTGAGCTTTATCAGGGTTTGCATTCTCAGCCAACTTTATTTCCAATGCAGTAACTGTCTGTTGGTCATACTCAAATAGGTCGCGAGCCAGTTCGATGGATACCAATACCGTGTGGTCGTCATATACCGCCTGTTTTACACAGAAAATACCCGAAACGAAGGTGTTTTTTCGGTTGAAGCTGTTTTCTGGACGAAGCAGATTGATGGTGGAAGTCCGCTTGGGTGCGTAAATGACTAGCGCGTCGATGAAATGCGGTCCTAGTCCCAACGTGTTAGCCACTCCCACGCCAGGCACAGCCCTATAAAATGCTCCGTCAAAGAGCATAAATTTGCCATCGTACATGATGCTATCTATCTTCGTCATTTTAGAGAATTGGTCTGACACACCTTTGATGGTAGCAGGCATTTGTTTTTCCTTGAACCGAAGTAGCGCATTTTCTTCCACCACCTCAGTGCAGACGGCAATGGTTTTGAGTTGACGTAACTCTTTGATTTCTGGTTTGGAAATATCAAACGTCTTGCCTTTGACCAACGTGATTTTCAGGTCCGGATCAAAACTGGTAAACATGGTGGTAATCAAGCCCTCAAATCCATTGAAAACCGACAATACACATACCAATGCCAATGTGCCAATGCACACGCCAGCAGCCGAAATCCCCGAAATGACATTGATGGCATTGTGCGATTTCGGAGAAAACAAGTAACGTTTAGCAATATGAAAAGGAAACGAAAGTCCCTTTAACCGCTCATTGATGGATTTTCTATTGGACATTTTTTATAGTAAACGAGTTTACAAGTTGACGAGTAAACAGGGTGTAATTCCTACTCTTCGCTCTCTATCTCAGGTTGTTCAGGTCCTGGAGGGTCACTTTTCAGCAGATTGTCAATATTCTCCAGATAATCCATTGACTCATCATTGTGAAAGAAGAGTTCGGGTACAATTCTCAGTTGGTGGCGCACGCGTTTCCCTAGTTCGTAACGAATGGATCTGCTGTCTTCTCCCACTTTCTTGATTACCTCGCTGGCTTTGTTGGTTGGGAAGATGCTCAGGTAGATTCTGGCTATCCCTAAGTCGGCACTTACTCTTACTTCGCTCACAGTGATAAGCGTTCCTTGTATTTCCTTTGCGTACAACAAAAAGATTTCACCCATTTCTTTTTGCAACATCCTTGATATCTTTTGTTGTCTTGTAGTTTCCATTGTTTTGTCGAGTTGATTATGTCCTATTAAATATATGTCCTTCGGACAAACTTGTTATTTTTATTAATATGTCTTTTGATATTTATTCCACATTCATTTTGAACTTGTGCAATTTTTGCACAAGTTGCTTATTCTATTAA
>CAIUKZ010000493.1 GCA_903899865.1 uncultured Bacteroidales bacterium
AGCTTTTTGGCATATATCAATCATTTTTATAATCCACTTCGCCAGATAGCTGCTTTGTGGGCCAACTTTCAAGTGGCTCTTGCAGGATGGGATAGGATTTCTCAGATTCTAGTGATGGAGACCAATTTGCCCATCTTGCCTGTTACACCACCAGAAGATACAACGTATTTGATGTCGTTTAGGGATGTTAGTTTTGCTTATGTTCCCACCAACAATATTCTCAGCCACGTCAATTTTGATTTGGAGCGTGGCAAAACCTACGCATTTGTTGGGCCAACAGGTGGTGGAAAGACCACCACAGCTTCACTTATGGCTCGACTTTATGATCCCACTTCAGGACAGATTTTGTTACACGGTGCTGATATTCGTACACTTTCTCCCGAACAACGAAGTGCCAGTATCGGATTTATACTTCAAGAGCCTTTTTTGTTTACAGGTACATTGCGCGACAATATTCTTTATGGCAACCCTGAGCATGAAAATCTATCGGATGCCAAGTTAATGGATTCACTTGCCGAGGCAGGTCTCGATGGTTTGTTGGATAGATTTGATGGCGGATTGCTTGCAAATATCACCACCACGGGTGACGATCTAAGTTTGGGGCAGAAGCAGTTAATTGCTTTTATTCGAGCAGTGCTCCGTAAACCCGAGCTTCTTATTCTCGATGAAGCAACTGCAAACATCGACACGGTTACTGAAAAACTATTGGAACAAATTCTTCTAAAGCTACCCAGCTATACTACCAAAATCATCATCGCTCACCGGCTGAATACCATCGAGAATGCGGATCAGATTTTCTTTGTCAACTCGGGCACCCTCACCAAGGCTGGCTCGTTGCAAGATGCTGTGAGTCTACTTATGAATGGAAAAAGAGACAGCTAAATCACCCCTAATCGCAACTGTTGCTCAGGCTAGGGCAGTGTAACACACCTGATACATCGTGGTGTTGAAGAAGTGTGCTCACCAGTTCATTGTCAAAGCCCGCAATTTTTATCTCACCCACTTCTATCAACGGTCTGCGTATCAGTAGCGGATCATGGATCATTGCCTCTAGCGCCGATTGTTCGCTCATAGCATGTGGAATTACTTCTCCTTTTTTAATCCGTGGGGCTGCTGGATTAAACCATTCCACCACTGGCATATTCCCGAAAAATGCACGTAATGATGTTTCTGTCCAAGAATGAGTTAAGAGTGAAAACACTTCCACCTCATGGCCATACATTTCCAGCATTTTTCGTTGCTTGGTGTTGTTGAAACATCCAGGCTTTTCATAAAAGTCTATTTTTGCCATGTTTTCTATACGGTTTTTTTATTTTCTTGCAGTGTTCTGTTCAGACCGTCCCAGTGTTTGCAAGCATCGTAGGTAGATTGAGCTAAGATTGGAATCTCCTCAAATGCCACAGGCAGTCGGTCTTCAATCAAGTCATGCAATTCGCTTGCTTTTTGCGATAAAGTGAAGCGCGCTTTGCTTACTTCTTTTTCTAGTGCTTTGAGTTCTTCTGCCGTCATATATGGTTTGTTTGTATTTCTCCTATCCAAATTTTATGCCAACTGTTTTTTGGAGGATTTTCTGTGTGTCAATTTGTTGGTTTATAGACTATTGATTGATTATTCGTTGGTGCGCTGTTGAAAGTGTAGGCTTTTTATTCCTACATTAATGTGCATGTTATGTGAACAAATCAACATGAACGTAATATGTTCGCAAGTGGTGCAAACGGCATAATTGCGTTGAGTCCAATGTGGGAGAGGTATAAAAGAATAGTGGCTTTAAGGAAATACCTTAAAGCCACTATTCTTTTATTGAGGGATTATTCTATGCTTATTTCTTTGCTGGTGCTGCAGGTGCTACCTCAGCTGGTTTGTCCAATCCAAGTTTTTTCTTTACCAATGCACTTAAGTCATTTGAGTTGGGTGATTGATAAATGATGCTTTGTGCACTAACGTCAAAAATGTATAAGTATTTGTTTTCGGCACCCACTTCGTTGATGGCTTTTTTCACTTTGTCAATCACAGGAGCAAAAAGCTCTTGTTGCTTCTTTTGAAGGTCTGTGCTTGCAGTTTGTTGGAAAGTGGTAATGCGTTGTTCCATCTCAGTAATCTCACTTTGACGAGCTTGTTTGATGGTTTCTGGCATGGTAGCTTGTTTCTCTTGATACTCTTTGATTTTCTTGGTGTATTCTTCACGCATTTTTACTAACTCTTTTTCCATTTCAGATTGTAAGTCCGAAAGTTTCTTTTCGATAGTAGCTCTTTCAGGCATGGCAACCAAAATTTCTTGGGTGTTTACATGACCTAACTTAGTTTCTTGTGCTGCAACAAAGTTTAGCGGAAGTGCACATACAAGTGCAATAGCAATTTTTTTAAACATGATTATTTTTTTTAATTATTTTCTTGAATTGTTAAATCGACTGCAAATTTATGAATTTATTTTGAATAACCCAACTTTTGAAGCACTGCATCGCTGATGTCAATTTTGGGTGATGTGAAGATGATGCTAGCGTCAGAGCTTTTGTCAAATACAAACTGCAAATCCTTTTCTTTACTCAATTCCTGTACTGCAGTGTATATCTCATCCTGAATAGGTTTCATAAGACTTTGACGTTTTTTGTACAGTTCACCTTCTGGACCGAAATATCCTCTCTTGAGCTCTTGAACTGCTTTTTCTTTGGCTACAATTTCTTCCTCACGTTTTACTTTGGCCTGTTCGGTAAGGAATACCAATTCGGTTTGATAATTTTTGTACATTTTTTGTACTTCTTGCATCTGTGCGTCCACCTCAGCTTGCCATTTTTTTGACACCTGATTGATTTGTTCGTTAGCCGTTTCGTATGATGGTACGTTTTTCATGATGTATTCCATATCCACCATTGCAAATTTTTGTGCATTTGCAGTTAAAGTTATTCCTGCGAATAAGCAGAGAGCGATTACAATTTTTTTCATAATGATTGATGTTTTTAATGGGTTCGATTCGTTGTTACTATCACGAAATAATTGTTCTACAAATTCTTTGCCAAATTTATATTTACATCTGGCTACTTGTTTTAAGTGTCTTTAAGAGCTATAATTTCGGCTCTATAACGTTTTGAGTGTGTATCCAATTTTAAAAACTTTGACGGTATATGCTTCGCGATATTAGCCTTCGGCGATATTTGCTTTGCGATATTTTGCCTTCGGCGATAGCGACTTTGTGACTTAGTGTCTTTGTGTTCAAAAAAAGCTTTACCAGACACCGCATACGACGTCTCTTTAATTATCAATTATCAATTTTTTTCTTACCTTTTTTGGTTGCAATTTCCTCCTTTTGTTTCACCCACCTTATTCGTTGTAGAACCATAATTTCAAAAGTGTATTTGACAAATTTATCTTATAAATCCTGACCTAACACAAAGTGAAATTGTCCGGCGCTGGGTTTGTCACTAAGATTGCCATACTGGTCATAGAATTGGTCAAATCCATATCCCCAGTCTATCCCTATCATCCCTAGCATGGGTAGAAATACTCTGGCACCTACTCCTACACTTCGTTTCAGATTGAAGGGGTTGTAATTTTTCATGCCTGTGTACGCATTACCAGCTTCCACAAAGCCTAAGAAATAGACAGTTGCCGATTGCTCCAACATGAGTGGGTAGCGTAATTCCATAGTAAATTTGTTGTAAATATATCCAGCTTTACTAGAGCTACCAGTTCTTGGATCCGTATAAAAGGGAGTAACACTGCCATCGGCATAACCGCGCATGGATACAATCTCTGTTCCAAAACCAGCGAAGTAAACCATTCCACCACCACCCATGTCATATTTTTCAAATGGTGTCTGTGCATTTTTGTGGTAATTGCCAAGGTAGGCAAATTGTACTTTAGACATCAGCACCAATTTGCTATTGTCAGAAAGTGGTGTGAAATTTTTTGCTAAAAATGTCCATTTGTGATATTCCACCCATTTGAATCTCTCTTGTTGGTTGTTCAGAAATGCAGTATTACTGTCGTCAAATTTTCCAGGGTTAAAAGCAGAGTAGGGTGGGGTGAATTTTAATCCGATAGAAAACGACGAACCCGAACGGGTGTATAACGGGTTGTCTATTGAGTTTCTACTTAATGTAAATCCAAAGGTGATGCTATTGTAATTTCCATTTGTCATTGGAAAAAACCGTCTCCCTGAGTCGTAATTGTTCAGCATATATCGCTGTACTGTAAATTCTTTGTAGAATGTAAAATAGTCATCCGGCCATGTTAATCGTTCTCCATTCCCCACACTAAGTGCAAGTGTTTGAAAGTAGGAGTCTGGGTCCACGCTTCTTAAATAGCTTTGGTTGTACATACCACTCATTGAACCATATCCTCCCCCCGTCATTCCCCCGCTCGAATAAAATGGATTGTATGCTGTGGATGTGTTTTGGCTTGCATAGCTAGCATTATATCCGCCCATTCGGCTGTATGAAATGGATGTGGATAATGAGTTGGGACGTTTACCACCTAGCCATGGTTCCAAAAACGAAAGGCTGAATGAGGTGTATTGTGGTCCGCTGGTTCGTGCATTTAGGCTGAGTGTTTGACCTTCTCCTTGTGGCACGATGCGGTAGGTTTCAGGTTTGAAAATATTTTGAATAGCAAAGTTGCTGAATCTTAACCCTACACTACCCACTATACCTGTATATCCACCGTAACCTGCCGAAAG
>CAIUKZ010000494.1 GCA_903899865.1 uncultured Bacteroidales bacterium
AATGCATAATGGGTAGTTACCAAAGTGGCCAACTGGGGCTGACTGTAACTCAGCTGTCTTTCGACTTCGGAGGTTCGAATCCTTCACTGCCCACCATGACCCCCAGCCCCTAATGGGGAGTCATATTTATGTTCCCTTTTAGGGGGTAGGGGTTTAATTGCGGAAGTAGCTCAGTTGATAGAGCATTAGCCTTCCAAGCTGAGGGTCGCGGGTTTGAGTCCCGTCTTCCGCTCTGTTTTAAGAGCAAAGTTTGTGTGGACTTTCCGATACGTCGGGAAGTCCTATCATACGCTCTTTAACAAGGAGTGATAATTATTGAATTAAGCACTGTAAAGTGTTGTGATATTGATAAATAAATTCGCTTTATTTGCTGTTGTAGCTCAGGGGTAGAGCACTTCCTTGGTAAGGAAGAGGTCGCGGGTTCAAGTCCCATCAACAGCTCTTTTTTTTAAACTACATTTAAATAAAATTGAATAAATTTACTTACTAATTAAAAAATAATCTTTGAGTTATGGCAAAAGAAAAATTTGACAGGTCAAAACCCCACGTAAACGTAGGTACAATTGGACACGTTGACCACGGTAAAACTACCTTGACCGCTGCAATTACAACCGTTCTTGCAAAAAAAGGACTTTCTGAATTACGTTCATTCGATTCTATCGATAACGCTCCAGAAGTAAAAGAACGTGGTATTACAATCAATACAGCACACGTTGAATACCAAACAGCTAACCGTCACTACGCACACGTTGACTGTCCAGGTCACGCTGACTACGTAAAAAACATGGTTACTGGTGCTGCCCAAATGGACGGTGCAATCATCGTAGTTGCTGCTACTGATGGTCCTATGCCACAAACTCGTGAGCACATCCTTTTGGCTCGTCAGGTAAACGTACCTCGTATCGTTGTTTTCATGAACAAATGTGATGTTGTTGATGATGAAGAAATGTTGGAATTAGTAGAAATGGAAATGCGTGAATTGCTTTCATTCTATGATTTTGATGGTGACAATACTCCTATCATTCGTGGTTCTGCTTTAGGTGGATTGAATGGTGTTGCTGAATGGGAAGATAAAATCATGGAATTGATGGATGCTGTTGACTCTTGGATCGAATTGCCTCCACGTGCTGTTGACAAACCATTCTTGATGCCAGTAGAAGACGTATTCTCTATCACAGGTCGTGGTACAGTTGCTACAGGTCGTATCGAAACAGGTATTATCAAAACAGGTGAAGAGGTTCAAATCATCGGTCTTGGTCAAAGTGCACAAAAATCAGTTGTTACAGGTGTGGAAATGTTCCGCAAAATCCTTGACGAAGGTCAAGCTGGTGACAACGTAGGTCTTTTGTTACGTGGTATCGACAAAGAAGCTATCAAACGTGGTATGGTTATTACTCACCCAGGTAAAGTAACTCCTCACACTACATTTAAGGCTGCTGCTTATATCTTGAAAAAAGAAGAAGGTGGACGTCACACTCCATTCCACAACCGTTACCGTCCTCAGTTCTACATCCGTACATTGGACGTAACTGGTGAGATTACTCTTCCAGAAGGAACAGAAATGGTAATGCCAGGTGACAACTTGGAATTGACAGTAAAATTGATTTATCCAGTAGCATGTAACGTAGGTCTTCGTTTCGCAGTTCGTGAAGGTGGACGTACAGTAGGTTCTGGTCAAATCACTGAATTGTTAGACTAATACCCCTAAATCCCCTGAAGGGGACTTAAAAACAAACAAAGCCCTCAACTCCCCTTTAGGGGTTGGGGGTCATATACGGGCGTAGCTCAGTTGGTAGAGCACTGGTCTCCAAAACCAGGTGTCGGGAGTTCGAGTCTCTCCGCCCGTGCAAATTCTATTTTTATGAAGATAATAAACTATATCAAAGAGTCGTATTCAGAATTGGTTCAGAAAGTATCTTGGCCTACGAGCTCAGAACTTACTAGCAGTGCAGTAGTGGTATTAATAGCTTCCATCATTCTTGCATTATTAGTATGGGTTTTGGATCTTAGTTTTGAATCTGTAATGGAAATTATCTACCGACAACTGTCTTAATTAAATCAATGGAGGTCAACAAAGTGTCTGAGTCAACAAATTTTAAATGGTACGTAATGCGTGCTATTAGTGGAAAAGAGAACAAGGTAAAAGAATATATTGATGCTGAAATCAAAAATTCGGATCTTGGTCAATACGTTGCTCAGGTGTTAATTCCCACCGAAAAAGTCTTTCAAATACGTAATGGCAAAAAGATTACAAAAGAACGTAGTTGTATGCCAGGATATGTAATGATAGAGGCTTATTTGATTGGTGAAATACCTCACCGCTTAAGAAACACACCTAATGTAATTGGATTCCTAGGAGAGAAAAACAATGTGCCTACACCGATACGACCTTCAGAGGTAAATCGGATATTAGGAACAGTGGATGAACTTCAAGAAACAGCAGAAGAAATGCTAACTCCATATTACGAAGGAGAAAATGTGAAAGTGATTTTTGGTCCTTTTTCAGGTTTCAGTGGCATCATTGAAGAAGTTAATTCTGATAAGAAGAAACTTAAAGTTATGGTAATGATTTTCGGACGGAAGACTCCCCTTGAATTATCGTTCACACAAGTAGAAAAGGAGTAGTAGATTCTTGTTACACATCTACCTCTCCCATTTAACACCAAAAATAAAATACAATTATGGCTAAAGAGATTGCTGGACTTATTAAATTACAGATTAAAGGAGGTGCGGCAAACCCATCTCCCCCAGTAGGCCCTGCATTGGGTTCTAAGGGGATCAATATTATGGAGTTTTGCAAACAATTTAATGCCAGAACCCAAGACAAGCCAGGTAAAGTATTACCTGCTGTCATCACCTATTATACAGACAAATCATTTGACTTTGTTATCAAAACTCCACCGGTGGCTATCCAATTATTGGAACTAACCAAATTGAAAAGTGGATCTGCAGAGCCTAATCGCAAAAAAGTAGCTGAAATCACTTGGGAGCAAGTACAAGCTATTGCAGAAGATAAAATGGTCGATTTGAATTGTTTCGAGTTAGAAGCAGCCATGAAAATGGTAGCTGGTACAGCAAGAAGTATGGGTATTACCGTAAAAGGTATATTTCCAAGTAAAAATTAATTAACACTTCAATTAAAATGAGTAAACTGACAAAAAATCAAAGGTTAGCTTTAGAAAAAATTGAAGCAGGAAAGGCCTATTCTCTTAAAGAAGCAGCCGCATTGGTTAAAGAAATTACCAATTCGAAATTTGATGCTTCTGTAGATATTGATGTACGCTTAGGTGTTGACCCTCGTAAAGCTAACCAAATGGTACGCGGCGTGGTGTCGTTGCCAAATGGAACTGGTAAACAAGTAAAGGTTCTTGCATTATGTACTCCAGACCAAGAAGCAGCAGCCAAAGAAGCTGGTGCCGACTATGTTGGTCTCGATGAATATATCGAAAAAATTAAGGGTGGTTGGACTGATGTTGATGTTATCATCACCATGCCTGCTATCATGGGTAAATTAGGTGCTTTAGGTCGTGTATTGGGTCCTCGTGGCTTGATGCCAAATCCTAAAAGTGGTACAGTAACCAACGAAGTTGGTAAAGCTGTCAAAGAAGTAAAACAAGGAAAAATCGACTTTAAAGTTGATAAATACGGTATTGTACACACTTCAGTAGGTAAAGTTTCATTTACTCCTGAGCAACTGGTGGAAAATGCTAAAGAATTTG
>CAIUKZ010000495.1 GCA_903899865.1 uncultured Bacteroidales bacterium
ATCAATCAATCAGCCACTAAAGATGAGATTTTCGAATGCCTGGATTTTTTTAGAGAAGGATGAAATTTAATTAATGATTAATAATTAATAATTAATAATTAAGAGTCAAGACTTTAGACATTAGACTTTTGACCTTTGACTTTTGGGAGGCTTAACAAATGAAAAAAACTTTAATCATAGGAGCAAGTAGTAATCCTGAGCGATATGCCTACAAAGCAGCAGAGCGATTGGTCAGTCATGGTCATGAGATAGAAATGATAGGGAGAAGCTCTGATGAAATATTTGGGCAAGTGATTGACACGGAAAAGAAAGCATACACAGGTATTGATACTGTTACGCTGTATTTGTCATCCAAATTTCAGACGGAGTATTACGACTACATTGTTTCATTACATCCAAATCGGGTGGTTTTCAATCCTGGCACCGAAAATCCTGAGTTTGAAGTGCTCCTTCAAGAACATGGAATTATTGCCGAACAAGCATGCACACTGGTACTACTAGGCACTGGACAATATTAATCTCTTTTTACACAACAAAAACAAACAGATGAAACGAGCACGACAAATAAACTTTGACACACAAGGAGATGTTTATGTGCGAGTTCCATCTGACAACTAAAAAACAATTTTAAACAGATGAAAATAGCATTAATCGGATATGGCAAAATGGGTAAAACCATTGAGCGAATAGCAATAGAGCGTGGGCACGAAATTGTGTCAATAATTGATGTGAACAATTTGGACGATTTTGACTCACCAGCATTTAAAAGTGCTGACGTAGCCATTGAGTTTACAGTACCTCAGGTAGCACTGAGCAATTACCGAAGAGCATTTGCATCGGGTGTGGCTGTGGTTTCAGGAACTACTGGATGGACAGATGAATTACCCACGTTTCGCAAAGAGATAGAAGATGGTGGACATACACTTTTCTGGTCGTCCAATTTCAGCATCGGAGTCAATATCTTTATGGCTGTCAATAAACATTTGGCCAAAATCATGAATCAGTTTCCAGTTTATAATGTGGAAATGACAGAGGTACACCACATCCAAAAACTGGATGCGCCTAGTGGCACTGCCATCACTTTGGCTGAGGGGTTACTCGATAACCTGCATAGAAAATCTGCTTGGGTAAAAGAAACAGAAACAAACCCCAACGAACTGGCCATCAAATCCATCCGTGAAGGGCAAGTGCCAGGTATTCACACCATCACCTACGAATCGGATGTGGACACCATCACCATCACACATGATGCTAAAAGCCGTGAAGGTTTTGCTCTCGGATCGGTAGTGGCTGCAGAGTTTACAGCAGGGAAAAAGGGATTTCTGGGGATGGAAGATTTAATGAAATTCTAACACAAATAAACAATAATTGTATGGCTATCGAAAAAGAAACAACACCTTCTACATCGCGATTTGCAAAATCAAAAACAGAATGGGCAAAAGCCATTGTGTGGTGTTTGTTGTACATACTTTTCATCATCTGGGTGGGAAGTTATGGTTGGTTGATACTTCTTCCAATGATTTTTGATGCATTTATAACAGAGTACGTGCCTTGGACATGGTGGAAAAAGTCAAAAAACAAGACCGTTTTAGCTGTAATGGGATGGGTGGATGCCATCGTTTTTGCTTTGGTGGCGGTGTATTTTATCAACACCTACCTTTTTCAGAATTATCAGATACCGACTTCCTCTTTGGAAAAAACATTATTGGTTGGTGATTTCCTTTTTGTAAGCAAAGCTAGTTATGGACCACGTGTTCCTAATACGCATCTTTCATTTCCATTGGTGCAACATACTTTTCCGTTGCTTAACTGCAAATAATTTATTGAAAACCCTCAGTGGGAATACAAACGACTGCAAGGTATAGACGAAATTGAGCGA
>CAIUKZ010000496.1 GCA_903899865.1 uncultured Bacteroidales bacterium
AAAAATAATGGATTGATTAACCACTAGAGAAGACAACCGTTAAAGACATGCACCCGTCTTGCCTATTGAAAGAGCTAATGGCCATAGCCTATTATCTCTATTGATAGAATAATTGAATTTTTGTTTTGAAATAAACCACTCTTACACGAACCGCAAGCAAACAAGAATTGAGCACTGACGGAAAATACCGCAATATGGTCTTGCACATTAATTATAAAATCTTTACCTTTGCACCACTTTTTTGCAAGAAGAAGTGTGATGGGAAATTAGGCGACTAATCACTTAAAAACTAAACGCTTAAATTTTGAGTAACACAAAACATTAAAAAACAATGAAAACATTTGAATTAAAAGGAACAGTGAGAACTGGTCTTGGAAAAAAAGCAACAAAAGAAGACAGATCATCAGAAAACGTACCATGTGTGCTTTACGGTGGTGCAGAGAATGTACATTTCACATCCACAACTAGCGATTTAAGAAAATTAATCTATAGCCCTGATGTGTTTGTAGTTAACCTTGACGTAGATGGTGTAAAAGTAAAAGCAATCATGAAGGCTTTACAATTTCACCCAGTAAACGACAAAGTATTACACATCGATTTTCTTCAAATAACAGAAGACAAACCTGTAGTAATTGAAATACCAGTAAAACTAGAAGGTCTTGCAGAAGGTGTTAAAGCTGGGGGTAAATTGGCTTTAGAAATGCGCAAATTGAAAGTAAAAGGTATCTACACACAAGTTCCTGAAAGCATCAACATCGATGTAACAGAACTTGGCTTGGGTAAAACAATACAAGTTGGAAAAGTTTCAGTTCCAAACTTAGACATATTGAACGCTAAAAATGCTGTAGTAGCACAAGTGAAATTGACAAGAGCTGCACGTGGAGCAGCAGCCGCAGCTGCCGCAGCTGGCAAAAAATAATTAGTCAACTCATATAAATTATGAAGTACTTAATTGTTGGATTAGGTAATATTGGTAACGAATACCATAACACCCGACACAACATCGGTTTTACAATATTGGACGCCTTCGCTGAGGCGTCCAATGTTTTTTTTGCTGAAAACCGATATGGAGCAACCTGCGAAGTGAAATTGAAAGGTAGAACTTTGATTTTGCTCAAGCCATCCACCTTCATGAATCTTAGCGGAAACGCCCTCCGATACTGGATGCAAAAGGAGAATATAAGCATTGAGAATGTGCTGGTATTGGTTGACGATTTGGCTTTACCATTTGGCACACTTCGTCTGAAACCCAAAGGTTCGGACGCCGGACACAACGGGTTAAAGAACATTCAAGAAATACTTGGACACAATAATTACGCTCGTTTACGTTTTGGAATAGGTAACGATTTCGGGAAAGGTCAGCAAGTGCAATATGTACTCGGCAAATGGACTGATGACCAGATGAAAACCATACCTGATCGTTGTAAAACATCCATTGAGATGATTAAAAGCTTTTGCTTGGCTGGATTGGAACTCACCATGACACAGTTTAATGGTAAGTAATTGGTATGAAACGAGCATAACCAATTCACTTCGAAACACTAAGTGATGTTTATATGCGAGTTCCATCTGACCTTTCAAAATAATTATTACAGATGAAAACGGAAGTAAGAATAGACAAATGGTTGTGGGCAGTACGTCTGTTCAAAACCCGAACCCTCGCTGCTGAGGCCTGCAAAAAGGGGAAAATTTACATTCAAAGCATTCAGGTAAAACCTTCTCGCAATATCAAAGTTGGAGATACTATCGCCATCAAAAGAAACGGAATCATCTTTTCATTTCAAGTGGTAGCACTTTCTGAAAACAGGATGAATGCAAAGTTGGTGCCTGAATTCATGAAAAATGTGACTACCCCCGACCAGCTTGAACTGTATGAACTAGCCAAACTATCAGGAGAATCAGGCAGAGCGCGTGGAATGGGTCGTCCCACAAAAAAAGATCGCCGTGACATAGATCAATTTACTGACCCAAATACAGAAGATGAGGATGAAGAATGGGATTTTTGAACGAAAACTCTCTCATTTTCAATTTCCATTTTTCAATTATTAATTTTCGATTTTATCAATTGACATGTTTATAGCTAAAAAACTAAAAAAAGAAAATATCTGCGAATACCTGCTCTATATGTGGCAAGTGGAGAATCTGATTCGGGCATTTAAGCTGGACATGGAACACATTGACCAACAAATAATTGCTCAGTATCCAGTTTCGGAACCAGAAAAGAAGGAAATGTATCAATGGTATGAAAGTCTGATAGAAATGATGAGAATGGAGGACAAACAAGAAAGTGGACATATACAACTCAATACTAACATCATCATTGAACTCAATGATTTTCACTTTCAATTAATTAAATCAGGAAAAGAACCTTCATATAATTCAAAGTTTTATCATGTGCTGCCGTTTATCAATCAGTTGAAACAAAAACAAGAGAACAATCATTTGAGCGATATTGAAACCTGCTTTAATTTTCAGTACGGGATTATGATGCTCAAAATGAAGAAACACGAGATTTCACAAGAGACGCTGGATGCACAACTGGAAATTAGCAAATACATGGTATTGCTAGCTCGCAACTATAATCGATATCAAGAGGGCGAACTGGAATTCGAAGACTAAG
>CAIUKZ010000497.1 GCA_903899865.1 uncultured Bacteroidales bacterium
AAACTCTGATATGGGTTAACAATTCTTCCACAATATAAAAAATAAATTTGAAATTGCCAATCAAATACATTTCAAATATCGAGCCATTTTGTTCATTGTCTAAAATAATACTACTAATCAAAAAAAATATTATAAAGTAAATATTTGTACCAAAATGGGTATAAAGGAATCAATTTTAGGTGAATTTATTATAAATGTGTAGCTAAAAACACAACTAGGTATTCAAAATTAAGAAAGCACATTCAGCAATAACGTCAATTTTAAAAATGTTTAAGAAATTAATTTGCCATTTGACTTAAAAAAAACATCTCATAATCTGATATTATTTTGTCCCATGTATAAATCTGCGATATTTTATCAATATTATTGGAAATTTTATTTTTTTCATTTTGTTTTGTCACTGTTTCAATAACTTCACAAAGACCTGAATCTGAATAAAATGAAAAACCATCAATCCCAACAATCGTTCTATTAAACTCATTATCATGAAAACAAATTAATGCCGATGAACCCATCGCTTCTAAAAGTGAAGGATTAGTACCTCCAACTGAATGACCATGAAAATATAAATTTGAAAAATAGCGCAGATTATTTAAAATCGATTGATCATAAACTGCACCAATGAAGCGAATTCGTGAATCATGATGGTAAAGATTGTACATTTTTTGTCCGAATGGTGTTTGTTGATAATTCCCCACCAACAAAAGTTTCCTTTGAGTATTTGAACTCTCAAAAGCTTTTAAAATCATCTCAATATTATTTTCAGGTTCAAAACGAGCAATTAAAATGTCGTAGCTTTCAACTTCGACTCCATAAGATTTAAGCACACTAGTATCAGGTTTATCAAATACGTAGCTTCCATAAGGTATGTATGTTGATGAAACTTTGTATTTATCTCGCAAATATTTCTGTATTCCAAGTGAATCTGCAACTAAATAATCACTGTTTAATACTGCTAGTTTCTCAGCATACATCAAAAAACGTTGTACCTTTCTAGAATACTTACTCCTCTTCCACTCCAACCCATCCATATTAGTAATCACCAATGCTCCTTTTTTGTAAATAAGCCTTTGCCACACTGAATTACTCGTATAGCCCAACATATAGATAATATCATAATCACGTTTTCGTGCATCCAACATACACATCAAATCATAAATAAATTGCCCTGCTGTTCCTATAAAAATCTCTGGATCAAATTTATGGACAAGTTTAACTCCCTGAAAATGTGAATCTTGATATGAATGATTTGCAGAACAATAGACAGTGACTTGGTGTCCTTTGAGAACCAACCCTTGCGAAAGGATTTCTGCAAACTGCTCAAAACCACCATATTGATTTGGTATACCTCTAGTACCTAATATTGCAATTTTCATCGAATCAAATTAATTTCTAAGATTATCAATCGAATTTTTCTCACCAAATAAATTAATGGAGAAAAAATACTCAATACACACACTATGTAAAATGAAAAATTATTAAAATACAACTTCATATCATTTTTAAATCCAATAGATGAAAAATATTCACGTTTTGAAATAATTACATTAAAATAAAGCAAAGGTAAATATCTAAATAATATATCGTTTAGTATTTTCGACCTTGTTGTATTTGAAATTTTTTTTTCAAGATAAGCACCATTAAGTATGGAAGGGAATTGAACACAAAAAGCATTAAATTTATTATGACCTCCACGATTCTTGACATTCTGAGTTTTAAAGTATTTTATATCATTAACAACATAGGTTGATTTATCAAATTGAGAAAATAACAACGATGTATGTGGGAATAATTGGTTTAACTTATGATTATCAATAACTTTATCAAAATCATCTTTCCAAATACTAAATCCATTACTCCAGGTGATCCAATATGACAGCTTAAATATAAATTTATCAAATGAATTATATTCAAAACTTTTGCCATAATACAAAAAAGAATTTGAAAAAAACATTAAAGGTTTAGATTCTTTGTAATTTTTAATTATAGACAATAGACTAACTAAAGTACCTGAAAGAAATAATTCCTGACTATTATGCAATAACAATAAATCCCCTTTTGCCAATTCTAAAGAACGAATTGAATTCATAAATCCGTCACAATGTGACAAATGAAAATATAGATTTTTGAATCTTACATTATACTTTGATTTTAAAATCTCAAGTATAGGTTCATTTCCATTATCCGATATTACAACTTCAAATTCTCCTATCAACTCATCATTCAAATCTATTTCTGAATAAATGCTGTCAATTGTATTTATAACATATTCTAGTCTTCCATTTACAGGAATGCAAATAGAAAGTAATGGAGTCTTATTCATTTTGCTTATTCTAAATCAATAATTACAACTTAGATTTGCTTTTAAATTAAAGTTCATGAAATGACGAAAAGTTGAATTTATTTTTAACAAAGTCAACTAGTTTATCACCAAGTAACAATCTAATGATAATTGAAATCTTTGTACGAACTATTGTGTTTTGATTAATCCAACTTCCCTCACCATAATGAATTGTATATGCATCAGTTAAACTTTCAAATTTATTAAAAATTCTTCTTGGATTAATTGGAGAGAAATAATTTGATGGATAAATACAAACACCATTATTCAATATTTGCAGTTGATTATTTGGATTCAATCCGTATTCTTTTTTTAAAAGCAAAGTCAGAACGTTGGGTGATGTATACCTTAAATCAAATTCTCCTTTTGCATCTACTAATTTTACCTGATCATAGAAATTCAAGACTTTATCTATTAATGGATGTTCTGGCTGACAAGCCAACAACAATCCAGGGTTCACAAGAAATAAATCTTTTTTGACATTTCGTTCAAAGCCACAAATGAATTGAT
>CAIUKZ010000498.1 GCA_903899865.1 uncultured Bacteroidales bacterium
TGGGTCATATTGTTTGTAACTGGACTCATGCTCCTCGTCAACAATAATCAGTCCCAATTGGCGGAAGGGCAAAAACACTGACGAACGTACGCCGATAATCACATCATAGGTTTTGTCGTTCAGCACATTGTTCCATATCTCCACCCGTTCAGCATCCGAAAACTTGGAGTGATACACGCCCAGCCGATTGCCATAGATGCGCTTGAGTCTGCTGGTGAGCTGGGTGGTGAGTGCTATTTCAGGCACTAGAAATAGGACTTGTTTGCGCTGTTCTAATACGCTATTGATTAAGTGAATGTAAATCTCAGTTTTCCCACTGGATGTAACACCATGAAGTAGTACCACCGACTTTTGGACAAAAGCCTGTGTGATTTGTTTGAATGCAACCTGCTGATAATCATTGAGCGGATGTTGCGTCACGGTTTCAATTTCAGACACATCCAGTCTGCCGACTTCCTTTTCGTAAGTTTCGAGTGCGCCACGTTCAACGAGGGCATTCAATACAGATGGAGTTGCGCTAGCACTTTCGAGAAGATTTTTCTTTGAGACTTCTTTGGTTTTGGAAGGTATAAGGCACTTCGACAAATCAATGAATTTCATCAACAAATCCAATTGCTTTTTGGCGCGTGACAGTTCGTCAAACAGTTCTTTCAATCGCTCTCCTTCGAGCATTGACGGGGCTATCTTGACAAAAGTTTCGGTTTTAGCTCTGAATTTTTCGGTAAGTTCTTCGCTGATTTCCACCGCTGCCCGCTCGAATAATATTTTGAGCAAAGGCATCACATCGCGCAATTCTGTTCGCTTGCCTAGTTCAGTCACACTCATCGGTTTCTGACCTGCGAGTGTTTCCAGAATTTTCACCTCACGCTCACTCAAGCCATCATGCAATTGGTAATCAGGATTGATGCACACTTGAGTTTCGCTTTCGAGCTTCATGCCTGCTGGGACAGCCGCCTGATAGACATCGCCCAGGTGCGCTTGATAGTAGGAGCTTATCCACTCCCAAAATTTCATCTGAGGACGACGCAGAATGGGTTTTTCGTCTAGCAGAAAAAGTATTTCTTTGGCGTCGTATTCAGTCGGTGCATTGGCGTGTACGTCGTAGATGATGGCTGTGTACATCTTCTTTTTTCCAAACGGCACAATCACTCGCATACCAATACGAGCTTCAGCCTCCCACTCAGCTGGCACTGCATAGGTGAAAGTATTGGCCAGCGGAAGTGGCACAATTACATTTACATATTTCGAATAGGATGACTGCATTAGAACTTCAAATTATTCAACACGAAGGCACGGAGGCACGAAGGTTTTTTTAACTATTTGTTTTGTGTCTTTGTGTTTAAAGATATTCAACACGAAGGCACGGAGGCACGGAGGTTTCTTATTACTTGTTTTGTGTCTTTGTGTCTTTGTGTTTAAAAACATTGTTCATCCCACGGAGCAATTCGCCAATTTCCATTCGCTTCTTCCCAGCTAGTTGCACCGTCTTAAGGCTTATAAATCCATCAGCAACAGCTATTTTGGCAAATTTCTTCCCGTCACTTACCACAGCACCTATGGGCATGTCATGCTCGGCAGGTTCTTTTTCCACTTCATATATCTTTATCACCGCAGGTAGTTGCTGGCCTGGCAACTGCACCGTAGCCCAAGCAGTAGGGTAAGGCGACATGCCACGAACAAAGTCATACACCTCTTCTGCTGACTTATTGAAATTAATTTCACAGGTTTCCTTGAAGATTTTGGGTGCAGCTTTGAGAGTCTCATTTGGGCGGATGAATTGCGCTTGATCGATGGCTTCAATTTTTCCATCTATCAGCAAGTCCACTGTTTCTCTGACTAATTTTGCCCCTATTTCCATCAGTCGATCATGTACAGTCCCTGCATTGTCCGACTCCGAAATAGGAGTTTTTTCCTGACGAATCACTTTGCCAGTGTCTATCTCATGGGTGAGAAAAAATGTAGTGACGCCCGTTTCGTTTTCACCGTTAATAATGGCCCAATTGATAGGTGCAGCGCCTCTGTACTGTGGCAATAGGGAACCATGGAGATTAAACGTCCCGTGCGGCGGCATATTCCACACCACCTCAGGAAGCATGCGGAAAGCCACCACTATTTGTAAATCGGCTCGCAGACTCTTTAATTCTGACAAGAACGCTTCGTCTTTCAATTTTTCGGGTTGAAGTACCCTCAGCCCTTTTTCCAAAGCATACTGTTTCACCGCCGAAAACTGGACATTGTGACCACGACCAGCAGGCTTATCGGGCATGGTAACCACACCCACTACCTCATAATTATTTTCTACCAACATCCGAAGACTCTCCACCGCAAAATCAGGCGTCCCCATAAATACGATTCGCATATTCATTTCATTTTTTGTTCTACACTAACTTCTTTTATCCACTCCCCACATCAACTTATTTTTGAGCGTGTCAAAAAACGTATGATCCAGCTGCTTGACGACTTTGATGGTATAATCTGCTTTTGAGATACGCAGCCCAGTGCCCAAGTTGAGCAACTGTGACCGTCCGTCCAGTGCCACTAGAAATGAACCTGTTCTGCTGTCAACTTTCAATTCAATAGACCAAGAATCGGGAATAATCAATGGACGAACATTGAGGCTATGATTAGCAATGGGTGCAATGATGATGTTTTCTGCCTGAGGCATTACAATGGGACCACCCACACTAAGCGAATAAGCCGTAGATCCAGTGGGGGTAGAAATGACTAGTCCATCAGCTCGATAGGTGTGTACAAACTGACCATTGACAGTAGCACTTACGCTTATCATCGATGACACTTCTTGCTTAAGGATAGCTATTTCATTGAGCACGTAAGGGTATTCAAAGGTGGTTCCATCCGAAGATTCGATATACAGCAAGGTACGATCTTCTAGCCAAAACTGATTATGAACAATGGCTTCCAGAGCGGGCAGAATATCTTCCTTCGGTATGTCAGCCAAGAAACCCAGACTTCCAGAATTGATACCCAAGATGGGGATTTGTTTGCGACCAACATGTGCTGCCGAATTTAAAAAAGTACCATCACCACCAATGCTCAACACCAAATCAGCCTCAAAATCGAAGCTGTCAATAATCTCTATCTTGTCCGAAGGCAAATGCCCCTTCTCCTTAACAAAACCATACAATTCCTTATCAAACAACAGTATAGCATCTCGTTGTTTGAAAAACTGGAAAATAACATCCAAACTGGATACTATCTCTGCTCGATATGTATTTGCAAAAATGGCTATTTTCATCTGTTTCTAATTAAGCCTCCCCAAGCCCCTCTCCCGTTTATAACGTGATAAACTGCATAGGGGATGTGTAGTTAGTATTGTATAATTTTACCCTTGAAAGTCTATATTTATAGTTGGACGTGGGGATTCATCAATCAAGATATTCCAATCCGAATAAAACACTAGTAATCAAAAAGATGCACCACTACCCACCATAAATTATGCTAAAGATAGGTAGCTTGATACATCCTTCAATTTTTTTGGTTATTTTTGTAAAATATATAGTGCTCAAAAAGCTTCAGTGTAATTTACTTACAAAGGAACTAAATGAAACTGAAACCTGCAAATTCAGCCTATTAAACTTCTCAAAATCATCTGTTATTCTTTCTGAAAATCATGACTAAGTTAAGCGTAAACATCAATAAAATAGCCACCATCCGCAACGCCAGAGGAGGCAATGTGCCCAATGTATGCCAGATGGCATTGGACTGCGAGCGTTTTGGGGCCGAAGGCATCACCGTACATCCACGTCCAGACGAAAGACACATCAGATATGCCGACGTATGGGACTTGAAACCCATTCTGAAAACTGAGTTTAACATCGAAGGTTACCCATCCGATGAGTTTATCAAGCTCGTAAATGTCGTCAAACCGCATCAAGTCACCCTTGTACCCGATCCGCCTGAGGCCATCACGTCCAACGCGGGCTGGGATACAATTAAGCATCTTGACTTTTTGAAAAAAGTAGTTGCCGACTTTCAAAGCAATGGCATCCGCGTATCTATATTTATTGACACCCATCTGCCTAACATAGAATATGCTGCTCTTACTGGCACTGACCGAGTAGAACTGTACACAGAACCTTATGCCACTGACTATCCCACTGGCAGAGAGAAAGCAGTAGCACCCTTCGTCGAGGCTGCTGTGTTGGCAAAAGATATTGGACTAGGCATCAATGCAGGTCACGACTTGAGTTTGGAAAATTTGGCATATTTGAAACAAAACATCCCATGGCTAGATGAAGTGTCTATCGGACATGCACTGATAGCTGATGCACTGTATTTTGGAATGGAAAGCACAATAAAAAAATACAAAGAACAGTTAATAGGTTAACAATAAATGGTTCTATAACGAAATAGGTTGGTAAACCACAAAAGAATTATTTTAAACCACATGGGACACATAATCAAAATTGAAAATTAAAAAATGAAGAGAGATAATAAAATATTAAGGACACATAGTTTTACCTTTCGGTAAATTTTTTGATTCAAAAGAAAATAAAACGCAGTTTTATTTCTATGTGCTCGAAAAAAAATCATCATACAAATAAAATTCAAAATTGGCGTTTAACTCTGTGTTCTATTGTGGATAAAAGAAAAGAATAACCACCCCAAACGTTTTAGAACCTAATAAATTCATTCATTTAGCAATTCAAAAAACTGCCCGTGAAAAAATCAGAAATATATGGCCTAATTGGCTCAATCATAGCTTCAGGAATCATACTATTACTCCTATGGCTAGCTGTCATCCCGGGACAACCAGATCCACCCATTGACTCTATGGACGGTATAGAAATCAGTGTGGACGGTTATGGCAACAGCAACACTGGTGGTGGTCAAGGAGGCGATGCTCACAAAGCACCTGCTGCAACTGTCATGGACCCGACACCTTCCAAAAACGAAGAAGTAGTAGCCAAAACTCCCACTGTAAAACAAGCCGTTTACACTTCCGAAGAAAATGCTGCTACACTAGCCATCAAACAGGCAAATAAAGAGAAGCTTGAAAAAGAAAAGGCACAAAAAGAAGCGGAGCAAAAAGAACAACAACGAATAGCCGATGAGGCCAAACGAATAGCTGAGCAAAAACAAAAAGCCATAGACAA
>CAIUKZ010000499.1 GCA_903899865.1 uncultured Bacteroidales bacterium
CACATAGGTACAATAGTTGGGGATAGAGACATCGCATGTAGCGTCTGATAAAAAGAGGCACAACGCAGAAACATAATTATAATAGTAATAGACATTGAACATTGTGTCCTATTGTGTTTTCAAAGAATACGCACCCTAAACGTTTGTGAGCTGAAATGCCAATAAACCTCAAAAAATCAGCTATATTTGCAACCGTAATTAAAAACTGGAAATATGATTATTAAGAGGATTTTAGGTGGAGATGCTTCTTCCAAAGGTTTTGCTGTATGGGTAGATGGAGTGTGGAAAAGGCTTGAAATCGGTGGAGATGATTTGGTGGAGGTGCTGTCTGCTTTGAAGGGCAAGGGCTCGGATGAAGTTTCGATCAGTGATCTCACGCCTGCCAATCAGGATGATGTAATTCCATATTGTCCAGCTTCTTATCGGGATTTTATGTTGTACGAACAGCATGCCATCGATGCAGGTAGGGGATTTATTAAGAAATATATGCCCAAAGCATTACCTGTGATGAAAATTTACGAACTGTTGACAGGTAAGATTTTTCCTCCGATAAGACCCAGTGCTCGTTACTATAAATATCCCATTTACTACTTAGGCAATCATTTGAATTTTTTCTCCGAAGGCGATGTAATTCAGATACCTAGCTACACGCAAGAGCTGGACTACGAACTAGAAATAGCAGCCATCATCATTCGTCCTCTCAAAAACGCTCAGCCAGAAGAGGTGGATGCTGCAATTGGTGGATTCGTTATACTAAATGATTTCAGTGCCAGAGATCAGCAGATGGATGAGATGAAAAGTGGATTTGGTCCTATGAAAACCAAAAATTTTGCCAATGCCATTTCTGCTACAGTTGCTACGGCGGATGCTATTTTGCCAGTGCTCAATGCGCTGACAGTGAAAGTAACCATCAATAATAAGTTGGTGGCTCAGTCCACTACAGGTGGTTATAAATACAGCATTCAGGAGGCCATCGCTTATGCTTCTTGGGAAGAACAGTTGCACCCAGGTGAGCTATTTGCCATGGGGACTATACCTGGATGTGCAGGCATCGAGAATGGAAATTTGCTAAACAAAGGTGATACTATTAAGCTGGAGGTTGAGGGTATTGGTAGTTTGACAAATAGGGTGGGGTGATGTACTAATAAATTTTATGAAAAAATGAATATGCTTTCGATATCTACAGATAAACAAAAACTCGACTTAGAATTGATTTTTAAATTTCTATCCGAGCGTTCATATTGGGCCAAAGGCAGAAGCAAAGAGGTAGTAAGATTATCTATTGAAAATTCACTGTGTTTTGGTGTGTATAATCAAGCCAATGAGCAGATAGGATTTGCAAGAGTGTTGACTGACTATGCTGTCTTTGCATACATCATGGATGTGTTCGTCTTAGAAAATTATAGGGGACATGGTATTGGTAAGCAGCTGATGGAAACAATTATGGGTCATCCCGAAATACAACACCTTCAGAGAATCATGCTGGCTACTGCTGATGCACATGGCTTGTATAGTCAGTTTGGGTTTAAGATTACTGCTATACCTGATAAATTAATGGAGATAGTCAATCATCCCTGTTAGGTAATGAATTATATATTTTAGTTATTAGCCAAATGAGCCTAAGGATGCTAATGAAAGTTATATAATTTGTTAATCTTGTTTTTTGTGCTAAATTTGCTGTCCAAATAACCAAAAATGCTACTTACATGAATAAAATTATTTTATCTATCTTCTTGATGTTTTCACTTCATTCGTTTTCACAAAATGCGGCACCAGATACCGTTTTTGTGTTTAATGCCAATGGGTTGACCGACTTTATTGTAAAAAAAGTACCCAACAAGACCAAAGAAGAACTGTATCGCCGAACCTTAGAGTGGATAACGACGAGCACCAAAAAGCCAAAAGATGTGATTGTATCACAGGCGGAAGGTGATAAACTGAAATTTGAAGGAACTAAAAGTTGCTATTTCTCTACCAACTATGGCGGAGTAAAGCGCTGTACGGATGGTAAATATCAGTTCGAAATCACGTTTAAGGATGGTAAATATA
>CAIUKZ010000500.1 GCA_903899865.1 uncultured Bacteroidales bacterium
ATGGGTGCTATGCTTGGATTATTAAACCTGATCATGATGATCATTCGCAACAAATACAAAACCAAACAACTGGATGATAATATCCTTGAAATTGGCTATATCATCGAGATGGCATTAACCATCGGACTATTCATGCTCACCATCGGGTGCTTTTTGGGAGGAGTTTGGGCAAATGAATCGTGGGGTCGATATTGGAGCTGGGACTCTAAGGAAACGTGGGCATTAGTAGGCATTCTAGTTTACTCGGTTGTATTACATTTAAGACTTATTCCGAAGCTAAATACACAATTTATCAAAAGTTCTATGTCTTTATTAGCAATTTTGGTAATTTTAATGACGTATCTTGGAGTAAATTACTATCTTAGCGGTATGCATTCATACGGACAGGGTACACCAACAGGTATTCCAGTATATGTATATCTAATTTTGGTTGCTGTAGGAGCAATCATATTGTTAGCATATAAAGCTGAAAATGAACATAAAAACCAAGATAAGAAACACAAAAGCTTATCGTCAATTGGATAAATTTATGGGTAAGAAACTCATCTTTCATCTGATCATCGTTTCCCTTTTCACAAGCATGCACTGCGTTGCGTTAAAAGCCCCTGGTGAATTAAGCAAGGCGCATGCTAGTTTGGAAGGACCCAATAACTGTGGCCAATGCCATTCAGGAAACCAGCGGTTCACCAAAACCAAATGCCTAGAATGTCATAAAGAAATACAGGAAAACATCAACAATCAAAAAGGCTACCATGCCAGCATTGATGTTCGTGACAAGGAATGTGCTGTGTGCCATAACGAGCATCATGGTCGCAATTTTGACATCCTCAATCTGAACAAAAAGAAGTTCAACCACTCCAAAACTGGTTTTGAGCTGAAAGGAAGACACCTCAAAAACGATTGCAACGCCTGTCACCAAGCCAAATTCATATCCGACCCAAAGCTGAAAAACAAACCAGGAACCTATCTGGGTCTTTCATCCAAATGTTTAAACTGTCATTCGGACTTTCACCAAGGCAAATTATCTGAAAAATGCTCTGAGTGTCACAACTTTGAGTCATTCAAAAATGCCATCGGATTTGATCATGGTAAAACAAAGTTTCCATTGCTTGGCAAGCATCGAACATTGGCATGTGTCAAATGTCATAAAACTGAAGTGATTAAAGGCAATTATGTTCAAAGTTTTAAAGACTTGGTTTTCAACAATTGTACTGGTTGTCACAAGGATGTGCATGAAAATAAATTGGGAAAAGACTGTAAAAAATGTCACACCGAGGAGTCTTTTCATTTCAGCAAAAACATGAATCCGTTTGACCATAGTAAAACAGATTTCAAACTCATAGGACGTCACTTATCAGTGGAATGCAAACAGTGTCACAAATCGGGTAAAATGACCGACCCTTTGAAGCATGAACGCTGTGACGGGTGCCATAAAGACTTTCACAACAATGAGTTCTTGGAAAACGGGGTGAAACCAGACTGTAACAATTGCCACACCAACAATGGGTTTCCTCAAACCACATTCACCATCGAACGACATAATATTAAGTTTAAACTAGAGGAAGCTCACCTTGCCACCAGCTGCAAAGTGTGTCACAGCAAAGATGGTAAATGGTCGTTCCGAAAAATGGGAAAAACCTGCGTGTCTTGTCATGAAAACATACATAAACCATTCATGCAAGAAAAATTCATGCCCAATCAGAATTGCAAAACATGCCATAACCAAAGAAGCTGGAAGAAAATCAATTTTGATCATAATCAAACCAATTTCAAACTAGAAGGGACACACAGCAAAACAGCCTGTGGGGAGTGCCATTTCACAAAAAATGAAAACGGTGTTCGGATTCAACGCTTCACTGGCAACCCAAAAGAATGTGCATCTTGCCACAAAGAACCACATGGAGGACAATTTGAAGTTGATGGAAAAACAGATTGTACTCGTTGTCATGGAATGGAAAAATTCTCGAAAAGAATTTTTGATCATAACACAGCACGATTCAAACTTGAAGGAAAACATGCTAAGCTGGATTGCTCCGAATGTCATAAATACATCATCAATGAGCGAGGCAAATATCGCCAATTTAAATTTGACGACATTACATGCGCTAAATGTCATTCTTAACGATATTAATTGATAATTGATATTAAAACAATGAAACACCTTCTAATCATATTCTCTGTTTTCATTTCTGCATCCATCTTCGCCATCAAATCGCCTCACGGTGATGGCATGAAAATGGAGTGTGAAGCATGCCATACTGTAGATGATTGGAAAACAATAAAACTGAAAGGTTTCAATCACAACAAAACCAGATTTACGCTAGAAGGTCAACACCGCATAATCAAATGCAAACAGTGTCACCCTACACTCATATTTGCCCAAAACAAAGTAAAAAAAGACTGTAATGCATGTCATAAAGATGTGCATCAAGCCACAGTAGGTTTTGATTGTAAACGCTGCCACAGTTCCAATTCGTGGCTCATCCCTAATGCCAGACGCATGCACCAACAAATAGGTTTTGCTTTGGTTGGGGCACACGCTGTTGCCGATTGCTATCGGTGCCATCAATCCGCTTCCTTACTACGATTTGAAAACATACGCAAAGATTGCTTCGGTTGTCATGCAAAGGAATACAATGCTACTACCAAGCCCAACCACAGGTCAGCACGCTTTGATACGGACTGCAACCGCTGCCACACACAAACAGGAAAAGACTGGTCAGACGGAGGCAAGGGGACAACTCACGGTTTTTTCCCAATCAATGGTGGACATGCACAAGTAAAATGCGAATCATGTCATTATGACGGATATAACGCAAAACTTTCATCCGAATGTTCCAGTTGCCACTCCCTAAATGCAAAAGAATTAAAAGCTTTCCCAGCACATGGCACCAAATACAGAGGCTACAATTGTACCAATTGTCACACCATACAGGCTTGGTCCAATGCTCGATTCAAACAGCATGATGGGTGGTTCCAGATATATTCTGGAAAGCACAAAGGGAAATGGCAACGTTGTACAGACTGTCACAACAATGATGCAACCTACAAAGCCAATTGTAGGAAATGCCATGATTTTGATTCATAAGAAATAAGTGGTTACAAGGATTTAGTTTCAAGTCAATAAAGTCGGTTTACCTGACTCTTACAGACCTTAACACGACAGCAAATTCTTCACCTAACTTAGTCCTATTTCTGAAAGCAAAAATCACTGAATATGAAATCATTTACTCTAGCAATTCTTTTCTCAATCATCAGCATCACACCATCTGTGGCGCAACTTGTGCGTGAGCAGGTGATTGGCAATGTGTCATTTCTGAGCACAGAACATGTCTATGTGAGGTTTGGAAGTACTGACGGGATCAGCATTGGTGACACTCTCTATTTTGTTAAAGAAAACACCACAATTCCACTATTAATTGTAAAAAGTTTATCCTCCATATCGTGCGTATGTGTGCGATTAGACAACACCCAATTAAACATAAGAAACACCGTATTTGCTTTAAAAACGGCACAAACACCTAACATTGAAATGGATGTAGAAAAATCTAAACAAGGATTGTCACCTACAGACCAAGTTATCAATGAAGTAAAAAAAGACACCATCAAAAAGGACTTTATTGCTCAAACCGACGGAAGACTATCAGTCACTTCATACAGCAACTTAAGCACACAGCAAACAAATGACAATCAAAGATTTAGATACAATCTTAATCTCAATGCCCAACACATTGGTAATTCTAGATTTTCGTTTGACACCTACGCCTCATTCACACATCAGCTTCCTTTGTACGGAGCCAATCTGAATGACACATCCAAAATTTTTGACCGTTTGAAAATATACAGCCTCAATGCAAAATTTGATTTCACTAAAACAGCCAATATTTCTATAGGGCGACGCATTAATCCCAATATGGCAAATATCGGTGCAATAGACGGTATTCAAATTGAAAACACGAGCGGACAATTATCCTATGGAGCCTTGATAGGGTTCAGACCTAATTACACCAATTATTGGATCAACGACTCATTGCTGGACTTCGGCGGATTTATAGGGCATAAATACTTCAAAGAAGATAGTTATGTAAACACCTCGATAGCATTTTTCAATCAAACCAATCATGGATATACCGATAGAAGATATGCATACATACAACACAGCAATTCATTACTGAAAAACCTCGATTTCTTTGGATCCATGGAACTCGATATATTCAAATTGGAAAATGGTAAACCAACAAACACATTAGACATCACAAGCACCTACCTATCACTTCGATACAGACCTTGGAGACAAGTAAACCTCTCACTAGCCTATGACGCCAGAAAAAACGTGTATTATTTTCAAACCTATAAAAACATGGCTCAAACATTGCTAGATGTTGCCACTCGTCAAGGAATGCGATTTCAATGTACTATCAACCCCATTAACAATTTGACATGGGGAGGAAATGTGGGATATCGTCTTCCAAGCATTACGAATGGCGAGTCGGCAAATGCATACACACATCTCACCTACAGCAACTTGCCATTCATAGAAGGCGCTATGTCGGTTTCGGCTACTGGGCTTAAAACGCCAATGCTCAATGGGAATATATTGGGAGCTAGCTACTCGCGTGATGTTGTAGAAGGGAAACTGTTTGCGATGCTTGAATATCAAAAAGTAAATTATCAGTTTACCAACGGAGCTGATCCTCTTCTTCAGGATATTGGGGAGTTGAGTCTATCGTGGTTTATCACACGAAAACTACTCTTATCTGCTAGTTACGAACTGACTATCGACTCAGAAAACAAACAAACACGAGTGTTCATAAATCTTAGTCAGCGGTTTTAGTGCGTTCAAATGATGTGCTAACAAAAAATGATGTAAATTCCGAGACTCAAAAATTTGTATATGTACAAATTGTACCGCCAAGCGTGGCAAATTTTCTATCACGTAAATCATTACATCAAACAGATGAAACTAGTACAACAATTACATTTTGACAAACAAGGAAATTGAAAATCAACGAAGTTAATGATTAAAAACGCAACTTCTCATCCCATCCTTGGGAGGGCATGTGAGAGGCTAAATTCTAAACAGATGAAACAAAAATCCATTTATTTTATTGTTGTATTACTAAGTATCACAACAATTGCTAGTGTAAGTGCCACTTCTGTTAGCACTTTACCTATAAAAGGTATAGAATCCGATCATCAAGGCATTATTGCTTGGAATGTACAAGGGAGTAAAGTGGGTCACGCAATTCCAGCGCCTTATAATGCGTTTGGAAACAGCTATGCATACTACTATTACTTTGCAACGCGTGATAAGGGTACATTTGATGCAAATGCCGTTACTGGCATGCATGGAACTGGTGTATTATCTGGATTCCCTAAGCTTGACTCTGCCCTAACTGCCAATTCAAAAACAATTTCTGACATCAATATCAGGATGGAATCATGCAATCTGGGCAATGATACCAAAGGTGCAGACTGGGACTTGGTAGCAGGGGTAGAAAGTCGAAAATACACTGGTGGAACTTATGCCATCTTGCTCAATAGCGACACCCTCCTTACTGGAGCTATGCCCCAACTGCAATTGACCATCAATTACAATGCTACAAACACGCCCTATGACGACCAAACATCAGGCATTACAGACTATTCCATGCCTGTTATATCAGCAACTAATGGCGTGGAAAATCAGGTAGCTAATGCATTTATGAGTGATTTAGCTGGGCGGAAAATCAGACTTAATTTCACATCAATCCAACCCGCTGGACAAACAGAATATCTTTCTGGAAATATCTTTGGTGGGTTCTTCGAAATACAGCAAGGTCAGATAGAAACCGAAACAGCAATTGCTACTACTCAAGTACAAGTGGAGAACCAAAATTGGATGCACCTTTTTCCATCACTTGTTCAAAACGAATTACATATTCAGTTTCAGAAAAACATAATTGCGAATAAGATTTCTATAGTCAACACGGAAGGTAAAACTCTAATTGACAAAGCTATAATGTCATCTGAGTCTATTATTTTGCCTGTAGGAACTTTAAAGTCAGGTCTCTATTTTTGTCTAATAACCGACAATAATGGACAAGTATTCACACAAAGATTTATCAAAGAGTAACACATACTCGATAAAAAAATTAGCGTGAGATAATCCGACTCACGCTAATTTTTTTATCACCTTAGAATGAGAAAGTGTAGCCAGCCTTACTCGCCCCTGATAGCAGCTACTTTGTGAGCAAGCTGTTTTGACTTCCCTGGCTTGTTATCAAACTTGGCCGTACAATAAACTCGCTCAGAGACAGCTTCCAATATGGCATTGGCTTTCGAGATTATAGACAGACATTCATCCATCGTATCACATTCTATCAGTGTACCCATAGCCGTGAGTTGACTATCAAAAGGTAACGCATCAATCATTTGCACCACTTGCTTTACAAAAGGACTTACACTTGCACCTTTATCAGTAGGAAAGATGGCAAATTCCATTATTACAGACATATTCTTTGGGTTTGGTTAATCAGTTTATTGAGTTCATTGAGTTCATTGGTTCATTGGTTCATTGAGTTCATTGGGTTCATTGGGTTCATTGAGTTCATAGGTTTACTCGTCAACTTGTCAACTTGTCAACTTGTTTACTCGTCAACTCACTTACTTCCCTTTTAAAATATCCTCCAGTTTTATCAATTCATCCCGCAGCTGAGCAGCTTCGAGGAATTCGAGTTTTTTTGCAGCCTCTTGCATCGCCTTTTTGGTTTTTGCGATAGCCTTTTCAAGTGCAGGTTTGGTCATATATTGCACTACGGGGTCGGCAGCAACACTTACCGAATTATCTGGTTCTACATAAGCATTAGGTTCCACTTTTGCAAATGAATTGCGTTCTCCTTTGGTAATTGCTGTTGGAGTGATACCATGAAGTTCATTGTATGCAAGCTGCTTCTCTCTTCTTCTATTTGTTTCATCAATGGTTTTCTTCATGCTGTCGGTCATCTTGTCGGCATACATTATCACTCGTCCGTTTAAGTTACGCGCAGCACGACCAGCAGTTTGTGTCAACGAACGGTGCGATCGCAAGAAACCTTCCTTGTCGGCATCCAGAATAGCAACAAGAGACACCTCTGGCAAATCAAGACCTTCGCGAAGAAGGTTTACTCCCACCAATACATCATATATCCCACGACGCAAATCCTCCATTATTTGTACCCTGTCCAAAGTATCTACATCAGAATGTATGTAATTACACCTTACACCCATCTTGGCAAGATAATCAGTTAGTTCCTCGGCCATTCGTTTGGTGAGAGTTGTAACCAACGTACGTTCATCTCTCTCTGTGCGTATGGTTATTTCTTCGAGCAAATCATCAATTTGATTCAAGCTAGGGCGAACATCTATGATTGGATCTAACAATCCAGTGGGACGTATTAGCTGATCCACCACTATCCCATCACATTTCATCAACTCATAGTCAGCAGGGGTAGCACTCACATAGATGGATTGTGGAGTTATGGCATCAAACTCCTCAAACTTCAAAGGACGATTGTCTTTTGCTGATGGTAGTCGGAATCCATATTCAACCAGGTTTTGCTTACGAGCTGCATCGCCACCAAACATGGCACGAATCTGTGGTATTGTAACGTGACTTTCATCGATAACCAGTAAAAAATCCTTGGGAAAATAATCCAACAAACAGAATGGGCGACTTCCTGCTAGACGACCGTCAAAATAGCGAGAATAATTCTCTATACCTGAACAATATCCAAGCTCCTTGATCATCTCCAAGTCATACTGCACCCGTTCATAGATGCGTTTTGCTTCATAAGGCTTTTCGATGGAATGGAAATAATCTACCTGTAGTTGCAAATCAGCTTCAATGTGTTGCAGTGCATTGGCAATGCGTTCTTTCGTGGTAACAAAAATACTGGCAGGATAAATCTTATAGGCATCAAATTCCTCCAAAACATGAAAATTAATCGGATCGACAGTCACAATTTGATCTATCTCATCACCCCAAAACACCACTCGTAACACAAAATCTGAATATGCCAAAAAGATATCGACCGTATCTCCTTTCACCCGAAAATTACCACGATTCAGCTCCACTTCATTTCTTGAATATAAACTATCAACAAGAGTCCGTAAGAATACATTTCGTACCAGCTTTTGCCCTCGTCTTATTTCAATCACATTACTGGTAAAATCATCTGGATTGCCTATTCCATAAAGGCATGAAACCGATGACACCACCACCACATCTCTTCTTCCAGAAAGTAATGCCGAAGTTGTAGCTAGTCGTAGTTTCTCAATTTCTTGGTTGATGGATAAATCTTTCTCTATATAGGTATCAGTAACTGGCAAATAAGCCTCAGGTTGGTAATAATCATAGTATGACACAAAATATTCAACAGCATTGGTCGGAAAAAACTGCTTGAACTCACCATAAAGTTGGGCAGCGAGTGTTTTATTATGACTAAGTATTAAAGTGGGTCGTTGGACTTGCTCTATAACATTGGCAACAGAAAAGGTTTTGCCAGACCCTGTGACGCCTAGCAAGGTTTGAAACGGGACATCATTATTCAAACCATCAACCAACTGTCTGATGGCCTCAGGCTGATCTCCTGTAGGTCGAAAAGGTGAAACAAGTTTAAATGACACGGATATTTATTTGAATATAAGTACTATAGGTGTGAATCTGCTTTAGCTGAGCGGAATGCATCATTTGAAAAAAATTGAAAAATTGAATCATTTGCACACAGATAGAAACAGTAGTAATGGTAGAATTGTTTCGCAAACATTCATTATCAGAGCATGCATAGCTGTACAAAACAAACATTCACAAACAATTGAAAATCATGATTATAATGCAAAATGGATTGACCACCCTAATTTTCAGGTATTATGACCCACAGCACAATATAAAACACAACTGCAATACCGCCAGTAAGTAGCGATATAAAAGCATAGGCTACACGCACCAAAGTGGAGTCAAGTCCGAAGTATTCACCTATACCAGCACACACACCACCTACAAAGTGGTCATGTGAGCGTCTTAATTTCTTATCCATGATTGAATATTTATTGATTGACAAAGGAACAAAAAAAGTGCTGAATATCAAAAAATATCTTCATAGGATTGTTTGGACAATTTCTTAAAACTAATATCGTTACAACAAAAATAAATCCTAACAGAGATGCTAGCTACTCACTGAAAAACGAAACACTATTTAACAATAAAGAATGCAAATCACAAAAAACACTAAATGTAATAAATTTGTAATCACTCAAAGATTGATAAATTTAGCAAATCATTATACCTTTGCGCCCGAAATTTAACATCAGTAATAATAATCTCAACCTCAATAATCTTGTGCGTATCTTATTTTTTCTTACAATACTTTGTGTTTGCACTTTAATCACCTCATGTACAGACAACTACCCCACCAACTCACCGCTGGGAATGATAGTGATACTTAAAGCCGACGACTTAGGTGACACTACAGCAAATTGGAATAGATTTATCAGCATTGTTGAAACGAAAAGAATATCTGCTGGCATAGGAGTTATTGCTCAAAAAATCACCTCGCAAAGTGCTATTAGTGAAATAAAACGAATCACGAAAATCAAACAGGCGAACCAATTTCCTGTTATTGAGTTTTGGAACCATGGACTGGACCATATCAAACGAAAAGGCAAAGGCGAGTTTGTAGAAAGTAGATCTTTACAAACAGAGCGTTTAATCAAATCCCAACAAATTATCAAAAAAAACTCATTGCTAACTAGTCGCAGTTTTGGTGCACCATTTAACATCACAACATCTACAACTGCTGACGCACTTGAAAGCACTCCAGAAATTACTGTTTGGCAATGTTATCAAATTCACGAAAAACAGGACAATCCGACATGGAAAGATCCTAAAAAATCGCAAATATCAGCCAATGACAAACACATTTTGCTTGATGTGGACTACGCAAGTGTAAACAACTTCGATGAAAACAAAATGATCGAAAACTTCGAAAAAGATAAAAAAAAACCTTACTTACTTATCCAAATTCACCCGAATGTGTGGCATGAAAAACATTTTCAACGATTTGAACGCCTCATAGATTTTTATAAAAACAAAAACATCACCTTCATGACTCCATATCAATACTATGAATACCTTCATGGCAATGAGAATCTAACAACAAAATCAGATTAAATTATTGTTCAGATTTGAGTCACCACACTTCCACGTCCATTGTCACAGCTCACTCTTTAAAATATTTGCAGGTTAATTTTTCAACAATCGACTTCAATTTTAATTTAAAAGCAGTACTTTTGTAACACAAATGTCAACACTAAATTTAAGACTGCTATGATGCCTTCCAACTCTGCCTTCAAAGTCTTTTCTGGTACAAAAAGTCGCTACCTCGCTGAAAAAATATGCCAAAGCCTCAAATGTCCACTCGGAAATATGATAGTTCAATACTTCTCAGATGGAGAATTTGCAGTCTCTTACGAAGAGTCCATTCGTGGCAAATACATCTATCTTGTGCAATCTACATTTCCAAACTCCGACAATCTGATGGAATTGCTTATGATGATAGATGCCGCCAAACGAGCATCGGCATATAAAGTCATTGCTGTAATTCCATATTTTGGATGGGCTCGTCAGGACAGGAAAGACAAACCGCGTGTCTCTATTGGTGCCAAACTGATTGCAGACATGCTTAGTGTAGCAGGAGTGGATAGAGTCATCACCATGGATTTACACGCCGACCAGATACAGGGTTTTTTCAACGTACCAGTAGACCACCTTTACGGATCTAGCATATTTATTCCATACATCCAATCACTTCAACTTGAGGATTTAATTATTGCATCGCCCGATGTGGGAGGTTCGAAGCGTGCAGGTGCTTACTCAAAAACGCTGGATGTTCCAATGGTTATTTGCTATAAAACACGCGAGAAAGCTAATGTAATTGGCGAAATGAAAATAATTGGTGATGTAAAAGGAAAGAATGTCATCATAGTTGACGACATGGCCGACACGGCTGGAACACTTTGCAAAGCGGCTGACTTGATGATTGCCAATGGCGCACTTAGTGTTAGAGCTATAGTTACACATGGTGTTATGTCTGGCGAAGCTTCTAAGCGAGTGATGAATTCGGCATTGACAGAAATTGCATTTACAGACTCCATACCATTCACCGGAAAAGATTGCCCAAAAGCTAAAATATTGTCGATTGCAGATATTTTTGCGATTACCATCTCAAGAGTTCAAGACCACAAATCTATCAGCGAACAGTTTATTTACTAAACCTAGCATTCTGAAAGTGAATAACTACAAATAGACTACGCAATATGATACAATGACTGTTGCTGTATTCAATAGAAAAAAAAAGAAATAAGGGCTGATTCAGTAGTTGAATCAGCCCTTATTAATTGTATTCCGTATATAATTTGACCCAATAGTTCTTATATAATCAACATAGCATCCCCATACACACCGAAGCGATATTTCTCTTTGATGGCAATATCATAAGCATTCATTACCATGTCATAATCACCAAATGCAGTCGTGAGCATGAGCAAGGTAGAATATGGCAGGTGGAAATTGGTAATCATCGAATTGGCCACAGTAAAATCATAGGGTGGGAAAATGAATTTATTAGTCCATCCTTCGTAGGGTTTGATTTTCCCCTCAGTACCCACTACAGTCTCCAATGCTCTCATCACAGTTACTCCTACTGCACAAATACTGCTATTGTCATCATGGGCTTTGTTGACCATCTGAGCGGTCTCTGAAGGCACTAACATTTGCTCAGAATCCATCTTGTGCTTGGTAAGATCCTCAACATCAATTTCCCTAAAATTTCCAAGGCTCATGTGAGAAGTGATTGTAGAAGCATGAATACCTTTTATTTCCATCCTTTTCAGCAATTCGCGACTAAAGTGCATGCCCGCTGCTGGCGCTGAAACAGCCCCTTCATGCTTAGCAAAAATGGTTTGAAAACGATACTCGTCATCTGGCTCCACATCGCGTGTAATGTTTCGAGGGAGTGGAGTTTCACCTAAGGTGTAAAGACCCTTTCTGAATTCCTCATGTGTCCCATCAAACAAAAATCGAAGTGTACGACCACGAGAAGTAGTATTATCAATCACTTCGGCAACAATGGAGTCATCATCACCAAAGTAAAGTTTATTTCCTATACGTATTTTACGAGCTGGCTCAACAAGCACATCCCACAGTCGCATCTCATGATTCAACTCTCTCAACAAAAAAACCTCAATTTGAGCACCAGTCTTTTCTTTATTGCCATAAAGTCTGGCAGGAAACACCTTTGTATCATTAAAAATAAACAAATCGTTTTCATTGAAATACTCAATTACTTCTTTAAAAGTGCGATGTTCTATCTCACCTGTCTTACGATGTAACACCATCAATCGAGACTCATCACGGTGTTCGGTGGGATATTGTGCGATTAATTCATCAGGCAACTTAAATTTAAACTTAGATAACTTCATATTTAAAAATTAAAAATTTCACAATTTTTTAGCATCCATTATTGGATGTTCTATCATTTGGGAGCAATCTCATCTAAATGATCTATCAGCCTATCTATCTGCCAACAATCATCCAGCTTTACATCACCAATTCGAGTGCGTTCCAACCCTATTAAATGTGCACCACTCCCCAGTGCCTCACCAATATCACGTGCCAATGCTCTAATATAAGTACCTTTGCTACATACCACGCGTAACTTGAGCACGGGCAACTGAAAATCCATCACCTCAATTTCATCTATCACCAGAAGCCTTGATTTAAGCTCTACTTCCTTACCCTCCCGAGCATAATCGTAGGCACGTTTACCATCGACTTTCACTGCCGAATAGACAGGTGGCACTTGCCATATCTCACCAATGAAAGTGGGAATCACTTGATCTATCAAATCGGTTGTAATGTGCTCAAAAGGATAGGTATTATCAATGGGTAACTCCAAATCAAATGAGGGCGTGGTAGATCCTAATTTGAGTGTAGCAATATATTCCTTAGTTTGATACTGAAAGGTATCTATCCGCTTGGTAGCTTTGCCAGTACAAATTATCATTACTCCAGTAGCCAAAGGATCTAATGTACCTGCATGACCGACCTTTAATTTCTTAATTTTCAGCGTCTTTTGCAATTTCCACCTAAGCTTACTCACTAAATTGAACGAAGTCCACTCCAACGGTTTGCGCACACAAAGCACCTCACCTTCAACAAAATCCATTACATTATTTTTAAATCGTATCCCAATACAAGCAGTATTAAAAGCAACATGCCAATTGCAATTCTATAGTAACCAAAAGCTTTAAAGCCATATTTGGTTAGATAAGATATCAAAAACTTGATACTAATCATTGCCACGACAAATGCTACGACATTGCCTACCAACAAAACCAAGGCATTGGACTTTATTAATTCAAATCCACCTGGTTCCTTTAGCAATTTAAGCAACTTATATCCTGTTGCTGCAGCCATGGTAGGCACTGCCAAGAAAAATGAAAATTCGGCTGCATTTTTTCTAGTCAACTTGGTTGACATACCACCTACGATGGTGACCATAGACCGTGACACGCCAGGTATCATGGCAATACACTGAAAAAAGCCAATTTTAATGGCTCTTTTCCAATCCATTTCTTGGTTGACTTCTGTATATGAATTGAACCATTTATCTACGAATAACATCAACACACCACCCAGTAGCAAGGAAATAGCAACCACTGTAACGTTTTCCAATAGACTATCAACCAAATCATTGAGCAAAAAACCCAAAATAGCAGCTGGTAAAAAAGCTACCAACAACTTCCAATAAAAGTCCATTGATTGAAAAAATCGTTGCCAATAAAGAACCAAAACCGACAGGATAGCACCAAACTGTATGACAACAATAAATGATTTAACAAATTCACTATCAGGCACTCCGAGTAGTTTTTGAACTATAATCATGTGTCCAGTAGATGATATAGGGAGAAATTCGGTTATTCCCTCGACTATGGCAATGATAATGGTTTGTATTAAATTCATGCAACTTTTGATTTTGGCTTGTACAAAATGGCAACTATCACAAACAAAAATCCTGCTAACGAAATCATGGGACCTATCGTTATTCGACGCACACTGAATATATCTGGATTAAACTCAGTACCAGTAGTGGAACCAGTCATGAGCAGAAAGCCAATCACAATTACCACAAATCCAAGAGCAATCAAAATCAAGTTGATTTTTTCTAAACCAAAATTTTTACTTGTTTCCATTATTTATATTAATCAATTAAACATTACACTTTATACACCCACCAATCGACTACTGACACTCTAGATATCTAATTCTAAATCAGATACATGTCATTTGAATTCATCTTCAAATATTTATTCACTGCATAGTACGACGAAATGGCTGTAAACAACACACCAGTAAGTAGCACCACACCCATCACCGTCAACACAGTAGATGTTTGCAAAATCATTCCTGACAACCCAAATTCATGCTGAACAAAATAAACGGTTCCCCCTAGAAATATATAAGATATCATTGTGGCTATCACCCCATTAGTTACACCACTAGCAATATAGGGTTTTCGAATAAACCAATGTGTAGCACCAACCAAACGCATGGTATTGATTGAAAAGCGATTGGAATACAACGAAAGTCGTATCGTGTTATTTATCAATGCTATAGAAACAATCAGAAGAATGGATGCTAAGCCCAACATAATAACACTTATCTTCCGGACATTTTCATTAATTACACTCACCATGTCCTTTTGATATACTACCTGCTTGATATGATCAAAACGTTTGAGTTTTTTTTCAATTACCAACACACTATCATTATTGGCATAGTCAGAACTTAGCTTCACTTCAATGGATGCAGACAGTGGGTTGTAGCCCAAAAATGCTTGAGGATCGTCACCTAAAGTTTCCACATGCTCTTTCAATGCATCTTCTTTTGAAACATACTCCAACGACTTGGCATAAGGTGATGCGTTTAAAAACTTTTCAATGCGCTTTTTGTATTGCACACCAATATCGTCATCTAATACTATGGATAAATTGACGTTTTCCTTCACAAAGTTTCCCATATCTCTGGTTACAAAAAGTAATAGAGATATCAAACCGACCAAAAACAAAACCAAAGACATGCTAATGGTTGAAGTCAGATTGATATTTCTTATTGAGCGTTTATGTACGTTTTGTTGTTGTTCCATGTTGTGATGAGCTTTTATAATAGTTTATTTAGGCTATTTCAATATTATCTTTCTTTGATACCTTCCACTGCCAATAGGCAAATGCTAGCACACATAACACAAAGAGGATGGATGACAGTAATGCAATCTGATTTCCATATTTGTAGGAAGTGGGTTCGAAACGAAACTCCACATCGTACACACCTGCCTTGAGTGGCATAGCCCTCAGGAAATAGTTGGCTCTAATATAAGGCACACTTTCACCTTTTATATATGCATTCCATCCATCCTGATAATAGACTTCCGAAAAAACAGCCATCTGATCAGTCACCGAACTAAAGCTATAAACCACATCGTTGGGTTCATACTTTGTCAACACGATGCGTGAGGTAGTGTCAACAGTCATTTTCGCGGGAAGTAATGCTGAGAATGATTTGTCAACCACCACGTCTTTCTTGGTATCAACCACACCAAGCAGTGCCATCTCTTCATTCGCATCATTAGCTAGGCGGATGTTATTTACAAACCATGCGTTGCCATTGGCATACGGATTGACCAAAGGCGCTGACTCTTTGTTATAAATCAAATACTTCATGTTCAGCATGTTCAACACACCCAATGAATCCAAAGTTTTACCAATCACATCAGAAGTGTTGGCACGGCCAAAAGCAGCAAAAAGTTGCCCCATCTCCTTGTCAATGTGCATATTGATAAGCTCTTGATAACGACGAAGTTTAGCCGCATGATATCCTCCAATATGCTTATGAAAATAAGAAGGCGAAGCATCATTAAACACATTCACGGTGGCATCCAACACTCTATAATGAGTCTTATCTTGTAGAATATAGGCGTCAGCAGGTGAAGGCTGAAGTAGGTTGTCAATTTTACGTTTACGTTGAAAATTATCTGCATTCAAATATCGCTTAGTTACGGGTGCCAAATCAGCAATAAATAAAATGCCCAAAGCAATGTAAAGTATGTTTTTATTAATCACATCTTTGATAAACAACCACAACACACCTGCAGCCAAAACAATAAAAATCAAAGACCTAAAAGCATCTG
>CAIUKZ010000501.1 GCA_903899865.1 uncultured Bacteroidales bacterium
CCCCTAGTGGGATCGGGCAACACTGGCACTATTACAATACCAGTGCCCCTAGGTGTAAAATTTGGAACCTACCATGCGACCTTACAAATAAAAAACCAATTGGGCGCCGAAAGTCCTGTCTATGATTTTTCATTTACAATAAACCTATCGGCTGATTACATCGTATCCAAATTTGATGATGTGGTAATATGTGATAACAGCAGCTGGATGTTTGCACAGTACCAATGGTACAAAAACAATGAGCTTATACCAGGTGCTACTGACCAGTTTTACTTTGAACCCAAAGGACTGGTAGGTGTATATTCTCTAAAAGTCAACACTGTGGATGGTAAAACACTGTTTTGCTGCCCCAAAGAATACAACAAACCCAAAATCCAAAAAGTAGTGGTCATTCCCAATCCTACGAAGGCGAATGAACCCATCACCGTACAGGTGCAAGGATTTAGAGATACAGAGTTGCAACAAGCATCACTTTCAGTGTACACAGTACATGGAGCCGAGATTTTCAAAACCAAAGACATAGAAGCTACAAATAAATTGAGCATCCATCTAATCCCTGGAATATATGTTGGAAGACTAACGCTTAAAAATGGGAAAACCCATGTCTTTGAAATAGTTGTAAATAATTAATTTATATCGATTACATTATTTGTTAATTATAAATAAATTTTATATATTGAACCCGATTAGTTTTGCTTACACGTTTACCTGTTTACTCGTTAACATGTTTATCAACCATGAATAGACTACTGACATTGATTCTGATTTTACTTGTTGGCTGCAGTTGGTTATACTGCCAGCAGGAGGGCAGTTTTGTCACATTGGATGGTGGGGCGGGTATCAATAATCTAAACTACACCATAAAGGGAGGCAAAACCAGTACCAATATTGGAACCACTTTCAATCTGGGTTACAACTATTTTTTCACCCCAGAGATTGGATTCCATACTGGATTGGGCATAAAATCCTTCAACAACACATGCATGCTCAATTTGAGAGACTCTATTCTTAGCGTGGACTCAGAAGGCAAGACCTTTCTATTAAGAACCCAATACAACAATTGGACAGAAAACCAAAAGGTAACCATGCTGGATGTACCCTTAGCTATTCTATACCGGCTTAGGCTAGGCGACAAAGTTGGATTAAGAGCAAACCTGGGAATACGAGTACTCACTCCCCTAAGTGCTAGCTACCAGACTACCAGCGGAAGCATCACTACCACTGGATATTACAGCAATGTCAATGCTGAATTGCACAACATCCCTTCACACGGATTTTTAACAATCAAAGAACCTCAGAAAGGCGAAATATCGAACATCAATACAGCCATTAGTACTTTTGCTGAAGTAGGGCTTACGGTCAAACTCATAGACAAAGTTGACTTATACATTGGAGGATATTTAGATTATGGACTCAACAGTGCTGTTCAACCTGACAAAAAGCAAATCTACGAATACAATGGAACATATAATGGCATGATTGCTTCTGATAAACTAAAAGAAGCCACGCCAATAGCTGTTGGTGGCAAATTGGGATTTGTTTTCGACCTATCGCCAAAAGTGTACACACGCGAGGAAATGCAAGTAATGCGAGCTAAACAAATGCAACGCATGCAACAAGCCAAAGAAAAACAAAAAGAAGCCAAAGCTAAGGCTACCAATCGTGCACAAATGGAACGTGACAAGCAGAAACAAAAACGAATGCAACAAGCAGATAAACAAAGAGCACAAAGGAGCAAATCAAAAAGATAATCGATTCAAAACAGCTTTTTCACATTCACCCCTCATCAAAGTAGGAGGTTTTAATCAATGCTTTCAATTTGACACTTATGACCAAAAGACTACTACTTATATTCATTTCTTGCCTGTTTGTAGGTGGACTATCTGCTCAGAACATCGGTAACTTTTACAACATCGATGCAGGTATGGGTTATCATGGTCTTGCATATTCTATCAATGGAGGTACTCAGACACCCCGCATTGGATACAATTTCAATGTTGGATATAGCCTGTTCTTCTCCAAACAATGGGGATTTCACACTGGAATAGGTGTACAAACATTTTCATCAATGGCTCAATTTACTGACTCAATTGAATTCACATTGCCAGATGAAGAAAATGATACTGCTTTTCGAAAGGACTTTCTCCGCAATTATCATGAGATACAACAAGCTGTGTTCGTTGAGATGCCCTTTGCCATCCATCATCGAATGCCACTAGCCACAGATTTAGAACTACTCACTACACTGGGGATGAAAGTCATTGTACCAATTACTGGGAGCATCAGAACTACGGGTGATGACTTCGTACATACTTCACATTACACATCTACAGACGCTACACTTGAAGGAATTCCGCACCATGGCGCTAATACAACCAATGAAATTTACACCAAACCCCAAGCCTTCAAATCTGCTTTTACGACCTCGCTGGACGTAGGGCTATTATATGCAATAGGAGTAGATGCCGATCTATACATGGGCACCTACTTCAATTATGGGCTTGGTAGTATTTCATCCAAAGAAGAAAAACCAATCTATGAGGAGGCTAAAGTGAATGGGAATTATATCGAAACTTATAACGGTATCCTATCAACCAACAAGGTGGAAAAGGTAACTCCCTTTTCATTCGGTATAAAAATTGGTTTGTTAATCCACGTGCCCAATTTTGGGAAATACGGATTACACGCTGGTGGAGGCGGTGGAAGGAGTGGACGTGCTCGCACGGAGACCTTCGGTCCTGCTACAGGCACCAATTCATACAACAATCGATCACTGGATTATAGCCAGTTTATCTACCGTGGTCAGGTGTACAAGTCAAAGAGTGGCGTGAATATCTCTAGCTCCATCAGACCTAAGCCTGTATTGCCAGAACTTCCAGACTCGGTGAGACATCCTAAAACCAGAATCAATCTTGCTGACGACGGCGGTAGTACAATTGCAACGAACACTAGCAGTAAAGACAGCCTGATGACTGCCAAAAATGGCAAACTGAAGGTGAAAAACAAAGGAAGTAAAAACTCATTGATGAATCTGTTTGGCAAGAAACAAAACGATTCTACTCTATTGGCACAAAAAGAAAGTGCAAAAACGCCCGAGGAATTAAAAATAGCCATGGACTCTATTGATAAAGAGACTGATGAGGCACTTGAAAAAGTAAAAGCCATCATGCTCAACCTGAATCTTCGTTTTGCGTTCGGGTCGTCAAAAGTAACAACGCCTGACATGGCAATGGTACATGAAGTAAGCAACATTCTGCTAGCTCATCCTGCCATAAAATTGAGAATTGTTGGACATACCGACAACACCTCATCCCTTCAGGTGAACATAGTGCTGGGTCGCAAACGTGCCATGTCCGTACAAAAATTGTTCGAGCAAGCGGGAGTACCAACTAAGCAATTAATCATTGGGTCACGTGCATTCTTGGAACCATTGTTCCCCAACACGAATGAGAAAAACCGTGCTGCCAACCGTCGTGCGGAGATATTTATCATCAAGCAAGCCGGAAAATCACAGCGACTGTCCGACTTTCTAGGAGGCTCGAAAAATAAACCGCGTAATTAATTATTTTAGGAACGCAAAACACGCAAGAACCACAAATAACCGCTGGTTTATAACCACATAGCCCACATAGCAAATCTGCTCTGTGGGCTTTCTTGTAGAAATAAACAAACCTTCTATTGCCATCCTATGTC
>CAIUKZ010000502.1 GCA_903899865.1 uncultured Bacteroidales bacterium
AAGAATCTAGCTTGAACACCAATAAACCAAATTTACCATAATAAAAAACAGCAGGATAAGTAATTTATCCTGCTGTTTTTTATTATGGTAAATTTGGTTTATTGGTGTTCAAGCTAGATTCTTTAGAATGGCCTTTCAAAAGGGTTCTTGTGACTATCTTGGACTATGACCATTGGTTAATAACCCCATTTTACATATACTGCTCCCCATGTAAATCCTGCACCGAAAGCTGTAAGAATAATATTGTCACCTTTCTTGAACTTTTTCTCCCACTCCCAAATACAAAGTGGAATAGTTGCTGCAGAGGTATTACCAAATCGGTCGATGTTGATGGTCACTTTATCATAATCCACGCCAGCACGCTGAGCTACAGCATCAATAATTCGTAGATTTGCTTGGTGAGGAATAATCCAATTAAGATTTTCCTTGCTAAGCCCATTTTTCTCCATCACACTACCAGTTACATCAGCCATGCTAGTTACTGCATATTTAAATACAGCTGGACCTTCCTGATAGGTGTATTGAAGCCCTTTTTCAACTGTTTCTTTGCTGGTAGGTATTGCCGATCCACCTGCTTTGATGTGCAGGTGCTTCATGCCCACCCCGTCTGTATGTAGTTCAGAGTCAATAACGCCGTATTCTTCTGTAGTAGGTTCCACTAGTACAGCAGCTGCGCCATCACCAAAAAGCGGTGCAGTGGTGCGGTCGGTGTAGTCAGTAATGGAAGACATTTTGTCCGCACCAATTACTATTATCTTTTTGTATTTTCCTGATTCTATGAAGCTTGCGGCTGTAGTTAGTGCTACTATGAATCCTGCACATGCAGCCTGAAGGTCAATGCCCAAAGCATTTTTGATGCCCACTTTTTCGGCGGTCATGGATGCTACCGATGGGTAGATGTGGTCAGGTGTAGTGGTAGCGCATAGCACTAATTCAATTTGATCAGGTGAGGTGCCTGTCTTCATCAACAATTCTTCAACCGCTTTTGCGGCAAGATGTGATGTTCCTAGGTTTTCACCCTTCAAGATTCTACGTTCTTTAATCCCAACTCGTGTGGTTATCCACTCATCAGTGGTATCCATCATCCTACTTAATTCTTCATTATTCAGGATGTAATCTGGTACATATCCTCCAACACCTGTAATGACTGCGCGAATATTTGACATAAATACTTGAGTTAAATTCTTAAAAATCAAGCCCTATAGCAATGTGCTTAGGGCTCCGAAATTTACTATTTAGTGGTATGAGCCACTGTATTAAACAGTTGCCAATTTTTCAATTGCCAATTTGCCTCTGTAGTAGCCACATTCTCCACATACTGTGTGGTAGATATGAGCTGCACCACAATTTGAGCAAATAGCCAATGTAGGAGCTACAGCTTTATAATGTGTTCTTCTGGTAGCTGAACGTTGTTTCGAATGTTTTCTCTTGGGATGTGCCATCTTTGTATATTATTAATTATTATCTGATATATTTTGCAGACTGTCCCAACGTGGATCTGTCTGTGTGTCTTCGTTTGAAAAATCATCGTCATCCGTGAGGATATCATCTTCTTCAGATTCATCTCCTTTTTGGTGTGTGATGTGTTTTTTGAGCTTTGTAACCATGGTTTTGTTACATTCACCCACTGGATGTACATGTTTTATTGGGATGTTTATCACAATAAATTCATATAAAAACCATGCAATGTTGATAGAACCTTCATTTTCTGGAACAATCACGATTTCATCCTCTTCCGAAAACTGCTGACCAAATTTGACTTGCAGTTTTTCTTTGTGGTGAATGGGTTGCTCCATATCATCTAAGCAACGGTCGCAAGGGATAGTAATAATCCCCTCCAATTTAAAGTTAAGCTCATATGTCGCTAATTTTCTTTGAACGGTTACTAGCGCATTCACTTTCCCTCTCTGCACTTCAGGACTGTCAATCTTTTTGAAGTATGCATCATCAAGCTCAAACTCCAAGGTTTTAATCTCGTTGTTCAAGTCTTTTAATACGATATTATAGTGTTCGAATTTTGACATTTCTTAATTGTAGTAAAGAGCGTGCAAAGGTACTAAAATATGTTTTACTACAAAATAATTTTCTTCAAATTTTATTAAAAAGATTGTGTCCTTTGTTGTGAGTCCTCGAAAATGGTGATTGGGATTAGTTGTCTAGCTTGTGAAGGATGATTCGGAATGTGGTTCCGATGCCAATTTCGGATTGTTTTACAAATATTTTTCCTCCATGATATTCTTCAATTATTCTTTTAACTAAGGATAATCCTAACCCCCATCCCCTTGCTTTGGTTGTAAATCCAGGAGTGAATATCAGTTTGTAATTTCTTTTTTCTATTCCTTTGCCAGTGTCTTTTATATCTATTGTTATATCATGATTGTTTTTTGTTACATCAATAACAATACTGCCTATTCCATCCATCGCATCTATTGCATTTTTGCAGAGATTTTCAATCACCCATTCAAATAGAGGGACGTTAATCATTGCATGGATGGTTTCATTGGTTTTAAATTGACATAGAATGGATACTTTTTGTGATGATCTGCTACTCATATATTGCACAGCATTCGATATGACGTGATTGAGCTCCACTCTTTGAAGGTCTGGTTTAGAGCCTATTTTTGAAAACCTTTCGGCAATGATACCTAGTCTTTTAACATCCTTTTCCATTTCAATGATTAGTTTGTCATCTTGATGCTTGGATTTTAATAAATCTACCCATGCAAGTAGCGATGAGATAGGTGTGCCGAGTTGGTGTGCTGTTTCTTTGGATAATCCTACCCATACTTGGTTTTGTTCGGCTTTCACGGTCGTAAAGAACGCAAAAAATGCAATGACTAGAAATACGATAATCACCCCAAATTGGATATAAGGGAAGTAGAGCAATTGCTTCAGTAGTAGTGAGTCATCATGGTAAATGTATTGTGTGGTTTTGTCAATTTTCACAACAATGGGTTCGTGCTTGTTTTTTAGACGCACAATCTCATTGCTGTAGAATTGTTCTATATTGTTTTTGGGTTCTTGTATGTTTTTTGAAGATATCATCCTGTTTTCAGCGTCTGTTAATATGACAGGTATGCTTGTGTTTCCCTCAATGATGGATGATAGAAAGCTGATGTCCGTGTTCTCATTTGCAACAATAAATTGATGCGTAGCTTCTGCCCAAATGATTACGCGCTTTTGTTCTTCTATGGCAAGTGATTTGGCTAGTCTATTTGTAAAATGAGTTGATGCAGCCACAATGGCTATAGCAATGAAAATGAACACTAGCTTAAGCTGTTGTTTGACTTGGTAGAGTTTGTTGGTTTGGAGCATGTGTAAGTGTGTTGGGACTGGTTAGCATTCAAATATAATCAATTTGATTGAAATTTCATGCCATTGTTTGGAAATGCTAGCTGATGAACTGTTTCTACGGTAAACAAAAAAAGCTCAGAAATTTTGTTTCAGAGCTTTTGTTGGTTGGCTGTGTCGAGCCGATATTAGCAAGTTAGGCTATTCCTTTTTATCTTTTTTTTCTTTCTTATTTGCTTTAGCCAGTTTTTTATTGGCTCTCCTCTCTGCTAACATTTGTTTTAAGTATTGTACGTACGGCTCAATGTATCGCTTTTTCTTTGATTCGAGCAGGTCGTCCATTGTAACCATAATGCCTGTTTCATATACATTTCCAAAACTACTGTCAAAAATAGTTTCAAATGTTTTCATGGTGTCTGTGAGCCCAATATATAGATGAAACATCGATGGGATAACCTCACCATGGGGTCTTACTGCTTTTTGCAATACTTTGTAGTTGGATGCTGGGTCTTTTTCTACGAATAGTTCATTGCCTTGTTTAATCACTTCTGGACTAATTATCACAGATTCTTTGGGTCTGATTAAGTAATCGGGATCTGGGAATACATGGGCTAAAAACTCATAAATTAGCTCCCTGGCAGTGGTGTTGTAGTTTTGGTAAATGGTGACTTTGCCAATAAAATATTTGGCTGTTTTCTCAGAGTGTACCAATGCCCCAAGTCCATCCCATAGATTGTCAAGAGCAAAGATGCTTTTCATCCCCATTTTGGATGTTTGGTATTCGGGTTGTACAAACGCTCGCCCTAATTCGATGGTATATGGGAGGTAGTCGTCTATGAATCGTTGGCTGAAATTAAACAAATGCGACATTACAAATTTTGGTTGCCCATTGTCATAAAATCCAACATCTTTTCCAGACAGAAACCGATAGCCTCCCACGATAGATAGGGCAGAGGGATCCCAAACAATCAACTGATTATATGGCTTTTCCATTAAGTCATATTTGTCAATGTCAATTTCTTCGCCAGTGCCTCCACCTCCAAGCCGAAAAGATATCTCGCGTAGGCGACCAATTTCCCGCATTACATTGGGAGAATTATGGGCGTTTACAATGTAGATCTCATTGTGTGCTTTATTGGTAGGTCTAAAAAAACGATCTGTGTTCAGCTCTTTAATTAACAACTCTCTATCAACAGGTGGAATGATTGGCTTCATTGTAACAAAAGTTCAATATTGATAATACATTTTTCAGCACTACAAAGGTAATTTTTTTTGCGGATTTTTTTATCTCCCTTTTATTAAAATCATTAAGGAGCGTCTATTTTAACTGATTTTGTGGTTGGGTTAGTTGCTTATCATTTTGTTTTACTGATAGTTATGTGTGGATTTTGTTGCGGTAATTCTTCGTTGCATTGCAGCCGTTAGAGTGTTTGTTAAATCGATGATGGATATAAAGTTGCACAAAATATAATTGAATGACTGAAAAAAGAACTGAAAATGGCGCACAAAGGTGGCATGATGTACATCCAACCTAGTTGTGAACAATAAAATTGGTCAATGTTGAAATTGTTCCAGAAGGTCAAATATTATCCTTGCAAATACCAAATGCACCATTTTTTTTGTAAATTTGCCTTTCAATCATAAAAATATAAGTGGATGCAAGTCAAGTTTATAATTAATTACATCACCCATTGGGGGCAAACATTGTATTTGATGATTCAGTCGCCTGATGACAAGTTGTTCACACACGCTCAAGCAGTGGTGATGGAGTGTGACGAAAAGTACAATTGGACAGCATTATTGGAGCTACCAAATAATTCTACTACCTTATCTTATCAATACGCTATTTTAGATTTGCATAAGGAGTTTCATCACGAATGTGGAAATGGTAGAACCGTAACACTTCCCGAAAAAGTTGATAGTGTAGAATTGCGTGATTTTTGGAGAAATGCTTGTGGAGATGCACCGTTTCTTACAGTTGCCTTTTCGAACAGTATTTTCCGTAGAACTTCAGTTACTTCTTCCTCATTTTCCGCTACAGCCAATTTGGAATTGAGGCTGATTTGCCCACAAATTGAATCCAATCAGCACATTGCCATTGTGGGCAATCAAAATGCTCTTGGTAGCTGGGATGTGAATAAGAAAATCAAACTCGATGATA
>CAIUKZ010000503.1 GCA_903899865.1 uncultured Bacteroidales bacterium
CCGAAGTGAAGTGGAACGGAAATGGAGTGCATTGACCGCAAGCATAGGTTCATCTTTTCACTGGCATGGACTGCACCTTGACTGGGGTGGCGGGGAAATGAGGTTTTCGGGTAGCGGAGCAGGGAAATGCGTTGATATAGTGCGGCTATTATACATAATTAGGTTATGGGCTTCCCTATTGATTTGCCGTCAGGCAAGGGAACGAACATAACTACATGTTATGTATAATAGCTTTGGGTTGTTTTTTTCTGGCGCAAGTGTAGCACGGTGTTAGTGCAAAAGGCTTTTTGCCTTTTCGCAAAAAGTGTGACAGAGAAAAAACAACGAAGGGTGGAAAGTGCGGAAGCCGACAAAAAGACCGTGCAAGCCCATAGGTACGAGGGGCGGGGATTCTTGGCGGCTGGGGATAATTACCTGCGGAGCTACCCGTAAAAATCTTTCAGGAGAAGCCTGACCGATTTCTTGTAAATCAGGCAGTTTTTATTCGCATTTTGTACGTAAAAAAAATTTATACTTTCCAAAACATACACTTCATCTTCATGTCAAATTACTTGTGGATAAATGACTAATACTTAGAATATTGAAAAATACAGGAAATTAAAATTATTGATCGCAAAGTAAACAAATTATTCAAAAATGATATATCTTTGTAGTGTCAATGCTCAAAGAGTAAAGGACCTGGCAAGAGACTTGTTCTTTCAACCGCAGTGCCTAAAGTTGCGTACCTCGCCCACGAAGCGAGGTTTTTCTTTTTTAGAGGTTCTTGTATTAGCGATAATGAGGTGTGGAGATTTTTTCCAGGCTGCTTGTTTTACACTTGGGGCTATGTTTTTGTGAACAAAGTGGCGGAACGACGAAGACCTATTTACAATAGTTCGGTAAACTTTAACTTATCTGACTGATTATCAGTTTATTGCACGTGAAATCTCAAGGCAATGTAAATTGCTGATATTCTGTGAGTTACGACGTTGATTTTAAAAGTTTACCGAACTGTTGATTTACCTATTCGGTTTAAACCTGCGTGGGCAGAAAATTTGTCAAATCATTAGGTAACTAATTCAAGATTTTTCATTTTTGATAATTATGACCAACTAAAGGCATAATCAAATTATCTATTTGACTATATTCATCCAATGTAAGTTTACAATATTTACACGAAAATTGTCTTGGTATAAAATCAGTTAAAACAGTTTCGTTGATATTGGGTATATAATCTTCAATTAATTCATGATAAAGAATTGATTTATTTCTGCAACAAGGGCATACGACTTCCATTGCCCCTTTGTATTCTAAATGCTTAGCTGTTGTTACATCTGCAATAGAAATTAATTCCACATCATCTTTTACACTCATCCAATACTCTGAAGCAGCTTCCAATTTTAATTTTATTTGATCTTTTAATACATCTTGATAATCGCTCGAGATCCTGGCAATACGAATACTCGAGTTGTCAAAAAAGTGATTTTTGGGAACTTGAAGTTCATCACAAAAAGAACGGACTAATGGATAATAATCTCTATAAATCAAAATTCTCATTTTATCAGAATCAAGTGTATTTAGATTACAATGAGCAATGACATCCCGAAAATTCATTAAATTATAAAGTGTTGATTTGTTTTCGAGAACCACTTTTGAAATAACCTGAGCTCTTATGAGTGAATTTTTAAACGTCAACACATCGCCATCTGTTTTCTGCTTAATCACGTGATCATCTTTTGGTTCATAAATAATTTTATCACTATAAATTAGCGGTAATGAATTTTTAAATTCAGGAGCAATTAAAACGTACAACGGGTTTACTTCATAAAGAATCCCTTTTAAAATTCGTTCAACACCCAATGCGAAATTTAAAACTATTTGAATAAGATTTTCTTGTTCAATATTTCTTTTTATTTGATTAGAGGATTGCTTTAAAAAGTATTTAGCATCCTCTATATAATCATTTTTCACCATTTATATACACAAAGATTGTTGATTAACACAAACACATAGGCTAACAAACTAAGCATTATAATAAGTCATTAGACTTTATATCAAGTGACTAACTTTAATTTTTTTGTATTTTTTACCCAGACCTAATGTAATGGCTGTTGGGTTTTTGATAATTAATTCTCCTTTTTGTAGGCCGGAAATGGCTTGCTTTATTTCCAAAAACTCATTGCCTGACACACCAAACAAATCTTTGATTACACTATCGTTGATTGACTGCTGTTTCATAATGAGCGGATATTGTGCATTTGCGTAAAAGTCAAAATATTCGCTTTTGTAACTGTCCATGTTTTGAGTTGCCAAAATTATGCTTAGCCCCTTATTTCTACCTACAGCAATTAAATCACGAAGTGGTTTATTATCAAAACCAAGCATATAGTGAGCTTCGTCTATTATGCTAAAATGACGGAGTTCAACACATTCTTCATCTGTAGCCTGTTTTGGGAGCTTTTCGTAGATTGTATTGAGCTTCGAGACAATAAAGTAAACTATTGCTTTGGCAATAGGGCCATCTTTCGGAAATCCATCCATTTTAACTATGAAACTTTCCTTAATCAAATCAACACTGTCATCTTTGGCAAATAAATTTGTTCTAATCAGCTGTTTCAAAACTGACTTAATACTATCGTCTTTATCCCTATCACGCTCAGGCTGCAATGCTGTATATTCTTTTAATATCAAATCAAAAGCAACTGCTCTGTTTTGCGTTTTTTTGTACGCATTGATAATTGCTTCGGACAATCTGTTACTCATATTGGCACTCATACGAGCGTTATCGATGGAGCATATTGCTGTTGCCAACTCGGTAGAATACAAATTTATCTCGTTTTGAGATTTACCACTAAAGTCCTTGAAAGGATTAAAGGGTAAGGGCGAAACAATTGGGTCGAGAATAGAAGTGCGATCTACTTCAAATAAATCGAGCCATGCATTGTTAGCTGGATCAGAGAACTCACCTTTATAATCGAAAAGCAGGAAATTTACCGGATAGGAACTATCGATAGATAACTTTCTGATTTCATTCAAAAGGACTGCTAGCAGATTTGATTTGCCTGAACCAGTAGTGCCGGCAACAAGAATTTGGGTATTTGTAATATCCCTGCCGTTCAGGTTTAAGTATGCTGCGATATTGTCTTCATAAGAGCCAATGTTCATATTTAAAAATGGAATACGTCCTGCCTTCGTATTACTTCCAAAGAAATTTGTATTCAACAACCATTCGTCTAAAACATTATCGTTTGCTAAAATTTTGCTCCCTCTAAGGATTTCGGCATTGATAATTTTACTTTTAAGACTTGTATTCTCCCAATCAACAGAAAGCCCATTGTATCTAAGCTTTAGCAATGCAGAATATACACCACCTAAATTATGTAATGTGAAGAGAGTTTCGAAAATACGATTACTTGTTTTTGACATCTGAATATGCTCAATCATGTTCATATCCCGGGCTTCTTTACTTGAAAGACCAGCCAGGAGGCAAATACGCATAATTTTATTACCAGTAATAACGATACTCTTTTGATTGTTGGAATATCTTTCCAAATTGATACGTTGCTCAATTTTAGTACGGACTTCGTGCAGGTCGTCCATTAATCCTTCGGCCTGACGTATATTTTGCAAATTGACTACTCCCATAACTAACAATTTATTGATTTGCCAAAGTAACCAGTAACTATATCGGTAAGTTGTTTTTCTCTATCCCGTTGTAGTGTATATGTTTTTGAGATAAAGGGTTCAATCTTTTCAAAGTCGCTACCGGGTCTAATTTCAGAATCAGAACTTAGTAAGATAGTTTGGTGCGATAATTCAGGAAAATAGTTTTCCATGATTGTAGAACGACTTGTTTCGTCTAACACCCCCATAACTGTATCAATCATTACCGGAGGATTATAATCGCCGAACTCATGCAAAGACTTAAGCAATACCTGAACAACAATCTGTTTGGAGGCAGTATTGAGTTGATTTAGATATATCTCATTCCCTGCTTTATGAAACAATTTAAAGGTAAGATTTGATAAGTTCTCTGACAGTTCGACCCGTTCAATTACATCACGATATGCGCTTAGATTTAAATTCAAATCCTGCTTCATTTTCAATTCTATCTGTTGTTTCTTTGCTTTTAGAAGTTGATTTGCAATATCCTCAAAGAATGCTCTTAATCTGCCTAATGTATCGTATTTGGGGTCTGGTTCCTGACTAATCTGAATATCATAAGCGTGAAGCTTTTTGGCAATCTTTGTAATTTCCGCATTCATTTCGAAAATGCGAGCCTCCAGATTTTTTATATTAGCTTCGTTGTCTTCGTAAGCTTTAAGTAAGCCATAGTCACGACCTGCAATTTGTGCTTTCATTTGCTCAATCTGTAGCTCAAGGCCTGGGACTTGCATCATCCCTAAATTCAAATCGATTTGCTGCTGATTGATAGCGGGAAAACTATTTGAAGTTTTCATGCTAAGTAAATCTTCTAATGCCTTTACTTCCGAAAAGTCAAGATAATCATATTCATCTACGAGGTTGGTATTTGAACCTGCTGCCATCACGGAATCAACAATATCCCGAATTTCCACTTCCTTATCTAACAGTTTTTTTGTTACAAGAAATTGCAAAACGGCTCTACTAACTGCCTCTATCTGGTCGGCCCCAATATTGGTGTTTGATTGTTGAAGTTTTTCATTTTTAGACTTCAAAATAAGCGAAACTTCGCTTTTAATAGATTCAATAACTTTGGGTAAACAAACATTCAATTCAAAGTCATTTACAAAGCTATTCAGTTCACTACGAAAAAGCTCTTCCTTTTTGAAGATCGAGTCTATTTGATTTTTAGTTTGCTCTATCTTATTCTTAATCGTTGTTTCCTGATTTAACCCTGACTTAAGATTATCATAAAGCTCTTTATTGGAAACTGAATATTGCAATGAATCCTGTAATTGCAATTGCAAACCATTCAATTCGGTTTCTTTGGCTTTTTTTTGTTCGAGTAAATCAAGATACTCTTTCTTCTCATTCTCTACCTGTAAACGCTGTGCAGTCATGGACTGATAGAGATTCTCAGAAGACTTAGCCAACTGCATGTATTTATTAAAGCCCATCACATTTTCAATATTCTCTTTAATAACACGGTTCAGTTGATCTTCTTTCAACAGGCTACCCGCTTCCATTGCATCGAAAAGGAAATAACGGCTTAATTCTTGGGGTAAGTTAGCTTTTATGATTTTGTTTACCTGCGCTTCTTGTTCAGCACGTTGAGCAGGAGGGGTGGCAGTACCATACTGAAAAATGGTGCCATTCATATTGAGTTTTACACTTTCCACCGGAATGCCTGAAGGATTGAGCATATAAGTACGAGTCAAAACATATTGCTGTTCCTCATTCAATACACGACCCGTAAAATGCAATTCGAGCGAAATTTTCTCATCTTCTTTACCCAATGCACCGGCGTTTAACAATTCTTTGAATTGTCTTGTAGTATATATGTGCAAGCCATAAAGTGCACCATAAATTGATTCAAACAAAGTGGTTTTACCACCTCCATTAACCCCACCAATAAGTATTATTGGCCGTTCATCGTCTACGGACATATCCAAATCAAGGTTTAGATATGTTTTGAAATTTTTGGCTTTAATTCGTTTTATCAGCATGGCTATTTGATTTTTTGTAATGCTTTGTCGATTATTTTCTCAATTGCTTTTTCGTCAATTTCCTGATTGCGAATTTTACGTTCATGAAATTCCTTGAGTAAATCTTCCTTTACCCAATCGAAATCAAGATTATGATTCGTACAAAGAGTTTCAATCAGATTAATATCTTCTTTACGTATGCCGTAATGAAGAAAAGTTGTATCTAATCCTTTTTTAGCCATAGAATAATGAAATAAGAGATTAAACCGAGTGTTGTTTATATACAATAATAACAAATATATCAAATAACCATCAAATAAGATATATATTGATAATTAGACAATTGTAACCAATTAATCAATATAAAATCGAATGCTATCAAATAAAACTATGCCCAAAATGGAATGTACCGGGCAAACTTTCTTGACTTACTGTCAGGATCATCTTCCTTGATTAAATTCGACTGCAGAGCATCTCTTATAATACGGGAAGCTATTGCCGAGTTTTTCTCTTCAATTTTAAATCTATCACGCAATGATTGATTCGTCATTTTTTCGTTAGATACATAACAAAGGCAAGCATGCTGATATGTTGCTCTAACTTTATCATTTTTATCCATATCATTCAACTCTTTGAAAGAGAACATTATGGTTTTTGTATGTTTCTCCATTGCCTGAAAATCAGGAGCCGGAAGTTGATACAACTCGGACTGAAAGATAACCTTATCGATACCACTTCCTTTTTCCTCGCAAATACCAATACGACGCATAAATGAAGCAAGTGCTTCGTTCCGTGATTGATATTCATCGATAAAACGATTGGTAGTAATCAAGGGTAAGCCTGGGTTTGTAAATTCAATTCTATCCTGAAAAATTTCAATCATAGTACCAGTACCTGACTCTCTAAAATCCTGGTGGATTAAGGCATTTGCCACCAACTCACGAATAGCTATTTCAGGATACATTCGTGCTTCTTTTCTAAAGGCCTTTCCAATCTCTTCATTTGCCGGAAGTTGACTATTAATCCAATTTATGAGACCTTCAAACCCAACTGCATAGCCCTTTTTACCAATCTGCTCTCTTTCGGTATAAACCCGATTCTTACCCTGATAAACAATCACCCGAACAGCTTTCCGAGCTAATGAGTCAAATTCATCAATATTTTTGGCTATTAGAATAGCACCTAAGTTGGTAATCTGATACTTCCCTGAGATTGATTTTATAAATTTCTCAGATTCCAATTTTTGAAGCACACCTTCGCGCTTGGTTGGATATGGCAACTTAAGTAAGTCAAAAAACGCCTGAGTATCCAAAAGTTGAATCACTTCATCACTTGTAACGTTGCGTTTTGCAACTTCTTCTTCAAAAGTCTTTGTTGTTTTTTTATTCCATATTTTAGCTTCTTTTTCTGGAAATTCATGCAACTTGCGTGTATAGGTGCCAACCCGGATATACCCTTCACGGTTAAATTTGACTGGTTGGTGAAGAGTGGCCGGTATTTCAAATATCACAATATCCCTACCATTGTAGTTGAACTCATAAATTCTAAAGTCTATTCTTGGATCAAGATATTGGTGTAACCAATTTTCGAGTTCCTGACCTTTCTGCTTAGTCTCTGAAGGTTTAAATGTGGTACCTTCAATAGTTTGAACGGTGTCTTTTACTCCGAAAACAAGATATCCATTTGTCTGATTAAACAGACAAGCTCCATTTGAAAGTGCTGATATACGCTCACCAATTTCTTCAGCTGAATGGTAATTAAGTTTAAACTCCACCCATTCGCTTTCTTTGGGAAGTTTAACTAACTGCTCCAGCAGTATTTTTAAATCTTGCTCTGTCATAAATTGTAATAGTATCAAATAACCGTCAAATAAAAATATTTCAGATAATCAGGCTTTTACATGGCAAAATAATCATGCCATGGATTTTCTATCAAATAAAAATGCCTTAGATATTAACAGGTGCATTTAAATTAAAGAAATCCCAGCCTGTAAGATCTTTTGTGTTCTCTATTCTGTTTTTGCAATAGCGCCATGTTTCAACACCACCAGATTCATTGCGAATAATGATGCCGCCAATTGTAGGAATTCCTTTGGCATTTAATGATTCAATGTATTCAACCAGCGCATTGTGCTTCAAGTGTGCATTTGCAGCATCGCTTCCTTCCGTCTTAGTATCGAACAGGCAACGTACACCGCTTTTAGTCAATAGAATAAAGTCAACATAAAACAAGCTTTCTTTGCCCATGTAGTCTATATATGGAACAGCAAAATGTTCTTTGGCCGATTCTCCGTTTTTGTACCACCATTCCAGTTGTTCTTTGTTTGCTTCGAGGTATTCGGCAAAGCGAACTTCAGGCAATGATACTTTTGCCTTTTGGTAGAAAGGAATTAAAGCATGAGCGGGTTTATCCTGCTCGTTGTATTGTTCGTTGTAAATGCGCTCAGCAGGAACTTCCCACGGATAAACTTGTTTATCTTTGGTAGCTGTTTTGGCTTTGGCTTCCTGCATAGCGGAAAATTCTTCGAGTGCCAACGAAATCAATTCCACAAATTGCGGTTGATTGTTTTCATACAACATGATTTTGTTGGTTTCGAACTCATTGAAATTCAAATACTCTTCGAATAATAGTCTCAAAGCCATTTCCAAAATAGGTGTTGAATCCACCACTGCATAATCACCCACATGTGCTCTACAGAAATGACGAAACAATACATTTAATTCTCCTTCTGTTTTGGCAAAGCGAGCAGTCTGTTCAACTCTTTCAACCTGAATTTCACCTGTCAGGAATATATTTTCGGGGATTATAACTTCTATTTTTGTAACATCAATTACAATCATGCGGGTTTCAAGCACTTTTCGGTTACGTGTGTAGAAATCGTCGTTATCCAAATCGCGGGTAAAGCCCCAATGCTTTTCAGCCATGTTGTATAAGGCACGTTTGAATTTTGAACCCAAGCGGTTACGCACCAAACGAGTATTGTAATAGGTTGAGGTAAGATTAGCCGCTGCGTATTGTTCCTTGCGTATTGCCTTATTGGAAGTGATATAAGTCATATCGTCCTGCACCACTTCAATTTGATTTTTGCTCAGGTTGGTGTACACATAGCCCTGATTTAGCAAGCTGTCGGGGTAATGCATTTGTTCGGGCATACGAAGAATCCGACCAACGGTTTGAATGGTAAATGTCTGACTATGAAGCTCCCTGAAAATCAACAATACAGCTGCTCTCGGACAATCCCAACCCAAGGCAATGGCTTGTTTGAAAATCAACACTTCGGTCATGTTATCGTAATCTTCCAGATTATCCAGGTTCTCTTTCTGTTTGGAGAGCCAAATAGCTAATTTCCCGTTTTGAGTTGTAATTCCGCAAGTGTGTTCCAAATATAGCGTAACTTCATCAATGATTTTTTTATCCTCAACACTGTTGTCCTCCGTTGTGTCGTTTGGTAATTGAATGAGTAAAAGCGGATTTATGTTTTTACCTAAGCGTTTGTAGGCATCGGCTAATTGAACTCGTTTTTCGAGGGCAATGTCAATCAATGCCTGATTGAGCGTACGGTTATTTTGAATATAAGAATCTAAGGCAGGATTCAATACAATGCCCTCTTTAATCATTTCCTGTGCCACCACATCGGCACGCTCCACCACGGTTTTGTAATCGGTGTTAGTTACCGGAGTAGCCGAAACACGGATTTCAATTTTTGGGTAAATATTTTGCAATACTTCGGCAGTTCGTTTCGCCGTTTTGGTATTGGCAAACATGTGTTCTTCGTCAATAATAACCACAATTTCAACGTCATTAAGTCGGGCACCATGTACATATCGATACAGCGATTTACCTGTTTCGGTTTCGCGCACCATCACGTTTTTTTCTTTGTTTATGCTTTCCCAGTTGACAAAAAGTACTTCGTTCGGTTTTAAAGCATTATCCGTAATGTCCTCGAAATGTACGGGTTTTATGGAACGCAGTTCGGAGAAATAGTTTTTCAACGATAGATAACTTTGTATGTGCAGTTTGTTTGGCGCTATCCAAACAAAAGCCACTTCCCGTTTTGGGAGTTCAAGACGATCAGGTATTTCCTCACATAGCTTATTCAGAAATGCAGCCATCATCACTGTTTTGCCCGAGCCTGTGGGGGCTTTAAGCACCTGCGTATGACGAGCCATTGGCTTTTTAAGCAATTTATATGTGTTGGTGAGTAAGCTGTCAACAGCTTCTTCCTGATATTTTTTGAGTAGTATCATTGTGGGTGGTTATTTTTCGGTAAACAAATTAGGTTCTAAACTTTTGCTGGTTTCCGATTCTGTACTTTCTTCATCGGATTCATCTACAGTAGGTTTTGCTTTCTTTTTAGGCAATACATTGGCATAAGCCTTGTAAATGGCATCGGGCAGAGCACACAATTCCACTTTATCCAACACATCTTCAAATTCTTCGGTAAATGGATATTGACCGGGAGCAAAGATGTAGATTTTTATCTTTTTGTGTGAGTTGATAGTGCTGATTAATGGAAGCAGGGTTTCAATGGCTTCTTCGTCGTAAATCACCAACATGTATTTGCCTTTATCGCTAAAGCAACGCACCACTTTATTATTGATTTTCTGACCGTTTAGTTCAGCTAATTCCGTGTAAATATCTTCTTTGATACAAAGTAACTCGGTTGCTGCCAAAACCAATTCTTTTTTGTTTTTATACGTGTGTTCACGACCGACATATTCGCTTCGGTAGTAACGCAAGTTATTGTTTGTTAATCCTTCAACCTGCACACCTTTAGCATTAGTATAACCCTGTATTACACGTTTGTTGCGCTCGTAAGTAACTTCTTCACAGATATTATTTTCATTATTTGTTACCAAAATGCACTGACGATTTCCACCATCTTCGGCATTGAGCTGCATGGTGGCGTGAAGAGTGGTGCCGGAACCTGCGAAAAAGTCAAGGATTATAGAGTTTGAAGGTAATAAACTAAGAAGAAATTTGATCATCTCTAAACTTTTTGGATAATCAAATGGATTATCACCAACTATATCGTTAAGTAGTGTAGACCCCGTCTTTGTAGATCCAAGATCACTTAATACAGTTTTAGGATTTATGATCCCTCTATCTTTTTTATATTTAAGAACACCACTTTTATTAAAGTAAAACTCTAACACCTTTTGACCCTTACTGTCAACTGTTTCTTGACCAGAAAACCATGTTTTCATTTGATTCTTTTGTGCCCAACCAGCACTCAACACAACATCATACATTAATTTTCCATTCAAAGAGACCATTCTACCCTCAATTAAAGAAGTCTTTTCTGAGCCACCCCAGGTGTCTCTTAATTCAAAATTATCTTCAGCATCAAAACGAACCCCTTTACTAAAACAAAATTCAGAAGCTGGATTCTTTGTAGATATTTTCTTTAAAGCAGAATGATCAATTACTCCTGTACCTCCACTAAAATTATCTAACAACGATTTGTCTTTGCAATATGCAAAGACATATTCATGTGATCTGGTAAAATGGCCTGCTTGAGTACCTGTACCTAAATCCCAAATTAATGTTGCAAGATTATTACTCTTTGTCGGATCACTTGAAGACTCAAAAATTTCATCACACAGCAATTTTAACTGCGCTTGTTCATTATCATCAATAGAAATAAAAATCACACCATTATCGCTCAATAATCTTTTGGCAATTTCCAACCGTTTATGCATAAAAGACAGCCATTTACTATGTCGGTAGCTATCTTCTTTATCCACAAAAGCATCGTTGTATTTAAAGTCTTTGTTTCCAGTATTGTAAGGTGGATCGATATAGATTACGTCAATTTTATTTTCGTGAGTAAATGTAAGGGCAGTAAGAGCGTGCAGGTTGTCGCCTTCGATAAGAATGTGGTTGGGGGCTTCGACTTCGCTCAGCAACCCATTGTCTGAACCTTGATTTTCTACCTCAGTAAAAAGATTGGTTTTTATGGCTTTAGGAGTGGCGGTTTCGCTTTCAGATTTGGTAGCTAAAATGCGTTTTTCGACGACTTCACGTAAAACTGGTAATTTGGTACGGAGTTGTTCTTCTACGTCTTCGGGCTTATCTTCCCATATCAGCCCGTATTTCTTTTTGGTATTCAACAAATTCACTAATTCGGCACGTTCTTCGGGGGTAAGTCCTTCCAGTTGTTTAAGTTTGGCAACTAAGTCTTTTTTGTTCATATATAGCTAATTGAATGATACTTGTATCTTGTAGTTTTGAAGTATTAAAATTCAAATTCAAAAATAAGCAATTAAATTCAAATACAGCCATTTGCACATAGATAAGGGGATAATTATTTAAAAATTAAATTTCAATCAGCTGCAACTTGTCAACAATAATTTTAAGCGATTTATTCCTATCTATCATAGATTGAAGTTCAGGAGTGAAACAACTTTGAACAGGAGGTGATTTAATTTGGATTGCTTCCATTGGTTTCTCCTCAGGCACTTCAATTGGAGGCTTGTTCTTGAGCTGATTAATCATAAAATCAGCCACATCAAGCCCTAGGGATTTAGCTTCAGGTGTGGCAATGTCTTCTAAGAGTGAGGAGACAGATATGTTGCAATCACATTGTTTTTCAATTTCAATGGCTTTGTCAAGCCATTTGGCGTAGCCGTTGAGGTCTGGATACAGAATAACTTTTCTATCTTTTAAAACTTTAGACTTTTCAATGGTAAGATTATCAAGTCCACCAGAAGCAAGCCAAATTTCATTTGGAAATATGGCTGCTGAAATGAGTGCAGATTTTTCGCTTTCTACTATACATACTGTTTTGTCAGTATCGATTTTCAGCAAGTGTTCACCAAAGAAACATTGTTGCAAATTGAAATCTTCGGGCAATATACCTGACTTTTTGAGCTTGTTGTGAACCCAGTCTATTGCTCCTGATTCATGCTTAATACGTTTGCCCGTAAGGGGATTGTATTGCATGATTTTACCTGTTCGAACTTCGCCTTTGGTGTCTATTTGCCAAAAAATAACTTCATTGCTTTTGGTAGCTCCGAGGGCATATTTGTCGCCAATGGAGCTGATTTGTTCCTTTGTGAGGAACTCACAGAGAAAGCGGACAAAATTGCTCTGGTAGCTTGCTGATGATTCGACAAAACTGAAATTAATTGTAGAAGGCATCTTTGCTGGTGTGACTGGTTTTGGAATATGAATTTTATTTGAGACGCTATGCATAGCGCCTCTACCATCGGACGGATGGTCAATGAAATATTGTTTCGGGGGGTAATGATAACCACATTTGATTTTACGGTTGCATATTCCTACTTTAGGATGTATGGGCTGATGTGTATTCCCATCCAAATACAATGTAAAACACTGTTTGCTCTCACAAGAAGGGCAGGTGTGACGGGTGGATTTGCCTTTGTATTTTTGTAGATAAGGGGGTGCGTACATAGTATGATTGACAATGAATAGAGAATAGTGAATAATGGTGCAAAGCGCAGAATATGAGAACAATAACCATCATTCTCATATTCATAAGGTTGTAAGATAAATCAAAGCACTGCGAGTACATGAATAACAATTACAGACATATTTAATTGATTATCAATGAATAATAAAGTTATTCATTATTCACTATTCTATAGCAGACAATCTGCTAATAGTTGGTTGAGAAAGTCCTGTTATTTTGGATATTTCCAATTGTCTCAAACCCTTCTCAAGAAGTACTTTTGCCAGTTGTCGCATATCATCGAATTTGTTTTCCGTTTTAGAAAAACTCAAGGCCTCTACTTTCAAACCACAGACAATAAAGTATCTGCATATTGCTATAGCATAGCTCATTGTTTCTAATGATAAAGTTTTTTCCTTATTTAAACCATACGGGAATGACTTAACTAGTTCCAGTGTTAGTGCTATTCTTAAAACATGCATTCGAAAACGAGAATACAATGCTTGTTGATAGCCAATTTTGGTATTATTACGCTCCGTAACCATCTCGTTGGCAAATTCAATGTACTTATCTTTTGCATCGGACGAAAGTGTTAATGTACCAAAATCGGTTTGGTGTAAATACTCTATAAGCCTTTTATATCGAACTGCAAATACTGGATTTGGAATAAGTTCATTATAATATGGTTGCATTGCATTATCGGGATATGCGAAAAGGAACCTTTGAGCAAAACCATTTTCTTTTAATTGATTCTCTTTGAGAGTAGAGGGTAGAACCTCTGGTTGAATTCCACCGATAATAGAATAATATGGGTCAGAGATTTTTATATGATCTTTGCCAACTCTATTAATTGAGAATGAGCCATTTGTAAACAATGATAAATAACGTTGTATTTCTCCATTTTTCGAATATCTGCCAAAATCTGAAAACCAACCACTTAATTCATCTCTGTGGAGGGTGAGACCTCCATTTTGCTGCAAACAAGGATAAAAGCTTTCTGGAGTAGCATCATCAATTAATATCATCTTAAGCATTGGCTTTGGGGGAATTTCGCTTTTCTCTTTTTTCGCATGGGTTTCAAGGATTTTCCATTGGTCTAATTCAGCTTTATAGTCTTTATATGAAATGTCATCTAATTCTATAATAGGTTTGAATGCAATCTTCAATGGCGCGTCTTTACCAATGCCAGAAGAGCCAATATACATAATCCACAATTGAGGATAGTTAATGTATTTACCATCATCAAGTTTCGCTTTTTTTCGGACTACTGAACCGCAAGCAACTAATAAGGTACAAGCAAAGTATTCAAGCGGACTGCCGTAAACTTTTACACTGTCATTAATCAGGTCGGCAAGTACATCTGGCATTCCATCCATTGGGAAGTGATTGGGCTCTATTTTCCCTGAAAGTAGCTGAATATCTTTTCCCAATACTTCTTTGAATTTCATATCTTTGTTTATCAATATTTCATTAACCCCTGAGGTCTTTGGCGAGCCCGAAGGGGTTTGTATTTCTTCTTTCATTATCCTTTATTGTATTGAAGATTTTACATGATGCCTATTGAGTAATTCTATAATATCTGACTTTCTATAGAAAATCTTATTATTCACCTGTGAATAGGAAATAATTCCATTGTCCCTCCACATTTGAGCAAGTTTTGTACTTATCCCCATCAACTCTATAAATCTTGAATTGTCAATAATCGGGTCGTCAGCAAATTCAATCTGATTTGTCAATTTTGCATAATGAGAGTCGATTTTAGCCAGTAGCTTATCAAACTGGTCGTTCAGGTAGTCTTCGTCGTATCTCATAAACTTTTCTTACTTAGATTCAATATAATGTGAC
>CAIUKZ010000504.1 GCA_903899865.1 uncultured Bacteroidales bacterium
AGATTTCTGCTAAAAAACTGTAAACAGGAGGGTGCTTTACTTTTCTACTTTTTCTAACTCTTTTGATTTGTCATGCTCTAATTGCAGTTCATCAAATGTGCTGTTGTCAGGCAATTGAACCATGATACTGCGATGAATTTGAATGGATACATTGGCATCATCAACCCTCAAATTAAGTACATGTCCTCCTCTTTTTTTATCTTTTGAAAGAAAATGAAAATGGTATTTGGGTACATTAAAACCCTTCGCATATTCGGGACTACGAAAACCGATCAAGCTCCCTGCTATAGACCGATATTCGAAAGTTGGTTGTGTTTCTACAATTTTCGAGAGCTTTTGATACGGTTTTGTTTGTGGTGGCACACTTCTTAATTTTATCCAATCAAAAACACCATCAACTCTGACGGACAATACTGTATTATTTTTAGCCACCACGCTATCCATGTAGTGACAAAGCGTTGAATAATCACACTGTTTTAATGAAGGAAATGTGTTAGATGGAGTAAAGAACGACACCGAAGCAAAAGGTGTTTTCACACTATCATCTACCAATTCAATAGAACCGTCAGTCAACGATCGATAGCAAACATTATTCAGTAAAATCAATTCACCATTTAGTTGATTGAAAGTGCCTAGACCAAAGTTACCATGCTTTTTGAGTTCGCCACAGGTCAGACGACCTTCAAAATATCCTTCCAGCAAGGCATTGATGGTGGAATATTGATAAAACACATTTTTATCTTGAGCCAAACCCAATTGACTAGATAGTAGAGATAAAAACAATAGGGTAGAGTAGAGGTGCTTCATGGAATGCGAGTAATGATTAGGTTTCTTAGTTATTTCTATACGGCTAGCTTGATTTCAAATACTTCTTGCGTGTTTTCTGTTATTCTATATCGATTGTCAATCCGATATCCCACCACCCACACTATTTCGTCTGCTGATAATAATAGCCAAGTTTGTTCTTTCTGAATCAGACTAAACTTATTGTCAATAAAAAAGTCGCTCACTTTTTTCCGTTTATTCATACCTAGCGGATAGAACGTGTCGCCTTCTTGCCATTTACGAAGGATTAGTGGAAATTTTAGCTTCGAATAATCCAAGTGAATGCATGAGCTTTCTTTGGAAAGTGAAAAGTGACCCGTTTTGGTCAACTTATTTATTTTCAATGATATGGGTGTGTATATCTCAATCTGATTTTCACCTATTTCATACACCAGTTCATCTCTAGATTGTAGCATTTGAAGCATCAAACAGTCACGATCCTTGATAAGTCGATGGGTGTCTGAAAAAAATGATTTGCCCGATTCGCTTTCTAACTGCAAACTTATCTTCTCAATGGTATCATTGCTAAACCCATAAGGATGAAACATTTCGTATAAAACAGTAGTGACATGAGCCGATTGCTGTAGCTGTTCTATATTGATTTTTATCAATTCACCTTCGGCAGATTTCACTTGAGATATTGTATCGTTAATAGCTCTATCATAAATACTTAGAATGCCATCAAATCGACTCAAAGTTTGATATAATGTCTGACGGACAGAAGGATTTATCTCTTCCAAAAGCGGTATTACCTGATTCCTAAATTTGTTTCTGGTGTAATCCAGCGTTGCATTGGAAGCATCTTCAACGTGCTGTAATTGATTTTCAATCCGGTATTGCTCTATCTCCTTACGAGTACAGCAAAGCAAAGGGCGAACCACCTTGCCGTTTTTGGGATGTATGCCTGTCAGCCCTTTGAGTCCCGTGCCACGCACCAAATTCATCAACAATGTTTCTATCGAATCATCGGCATGATGTGCTACTGCAATGGCCTGAGCGTCCAGTTGGGCATACAAATCACTAAACCATTCATAGCGCAAATCTCGTGCAGCCATTTCTATGGATATGCCTTGTGATTTGGCATATTCAACTGTTTCGAAATCAATGGAGTAGTGAGGTATATTTAAACTTATGGCAAGCTTACGAACAAATAGACTATCATTTTCTGAAGCCTCCATTCTGAGCTTAAAATTGCAATGAGCCACCACACACTTGTAGCCTAAAGATAAAAGCAGATGAAGCAATACCACAGAATCTGTACCACCACTGACACCGACAATTATGACTTTGTCATAGTCTAACAACTCATGTTCAAGGATATAAGATTCAACTCTTTTTTTAAGATTCATACTTGGTTTTGATGTATCTTTGTGTCCAATTATTTTCGACAAAGATATTTATTTTTTGTCTAATAAACACTGTGCTATTTGGGTTATAAACTTATAAAACACTTAAGCCTTAGCAAGATTATTCAAAACAAACTTTCTCTGAAAGTCCCCCTTCGGGGGATTTAGGGGGCTTTATTTTCACACTTATGAAATCATTCCTCGAACTTGTCCAAACTCGTCAAAGCGATAGATCATACCTTCCAACTCCAGTTGAAGCCGAAAAACTAGAACGAATACTTGAAGCCGCGCGCCTTGCTCCATCTGCCTGTAATGGACAGCCATGGAAATTCATCGTCGTCACTGCTCCCGAAAAACGGATGCTTGTAGCCGACGCTGCCAGTAGCAAAGTACTTTCCATGAATCATTTCACGAAGCAAGCTCCAGTTCAACTGGTTCTGATTGAAGAAAGTACCAATTTCACATCGGCTATTGGTGGATGGGCTACTAACAAACATTATCCGCACATCGACTTAGGAATAGTGGCTGCACATATTTGTTTAGCCGCAGCTGATGAAGGTTTGGGGTCATGCATCATTGGCTGGTGCAACGAGAAAAAACTCGGCAAAGCACTTAATATTCCCAAAGCAAAAAGACCCATGTTGGTCATTTTACTTGGCTACACCAACCAGCCATTGAGAGAAAAAAGTCGCAAACCAATGAATGAAATCGTGTCATTTGAAACCTATTGATAGAATCCGATGAATTACACCGAAACTTTAGAGTTTTTATACGCTCGTCTAGCCACTTTTCATCTTCAAGGTGGAAATGCCTATAAACCAGGGTTGGAGAATACACTACGATTGATGGAATATTTGCAAAATCCACATCGTAAGTTCAAATCGATACATGTAGCTGGTACCAATGGAAAGGGTTCGGTTTCGCACTTCTTAGCTGCCGTCCTTCAAAGCGCAGGTTACAAAGTAGGCCTGTACACTTCCCCGCATCTGGTGGATTTCGGAGAACGAATTCGCATCAATGGTGTAAAGATAGACCCGCAATATGTAGTTGATTTTGTGGCAACTAACAATGATGTATTCGATAGCATCAATCCGTCATTTTTCGAAGCTACCATGGCTATGGCATTTCAATACTTTGCTGACAATGAAGTAGATATTGCTGTCATAGAAGTTGGACTAGGTGGCCGACTGGACAGCACAAACATCATCAGTCCACTGCTTTCTGTTATCACCAACATTAGTTTTGATCATGTAGGGTTTTTAGGTGACACCTTAGATAAAATAGCCTTTGAAAAAGCAGGAATTATCAAACCCAATACTCCTGTAGTAATTGGAGAGGCATTGGCAGAAACCAAAGCTGTTTTTATTCAAAAGGCGCAGCATGAAAATGCACCACTTCATTTCGCAGAGGATGAACATCTTATTTCCTTCAAATCCTTCGAAAATGGAAAGATGGTGGTATTATCCAATCAACTTGGGCAAATAAAAGTTGGTCTGAGTGGGATGTATCAACTGAAAAACCTGGCTACCGTACTCAGTGCTGTACACCAACTACAAGTTTTGGGATTTAACATTGATAATGCTTCCTTACTCAGAGGTTTGTCAGATGTGATAGAACTAACAGGTTTGCAAGGACGCTGGCAGGTCATCCAATCTTCACCTATGATGATACTGGACACAGGACACAATGTAGGCGGGATAAAAGACATAGTAGCACAGCTCACTTCCATCCGCTGCGATAGACTTCATCTAGTTTTTGGGATGGTCAATGACAAGGATATATCCAGCGTACTGGCATTATTGCCCAAAAATGCTAGTTATTATTTTACACAGGCCACTATACAAAGAGCAATGCCAGCTGAAGAATTGATGAAAAAAGCATCAGAATATGGACTTCAAGGTACATTTTTCAGCAATGTGAAACAAGCCATTACTGAAGCAAAAAATGCAGCCACTTCGGATGACTGCATTTTTGTAGGTGGAAGTAATTTTGTAGTAGGGGAGGCACTACTAGAATTAGAATATGTGAATTAGAATCACGCAGTTTTCACTTTGTACCTACTACTTGTTTTACCTTTAGCGATATTGGTAAGTTTTGATTTGAGTAGCTGGCGACGAATAGGCGACACCTTATCTGTGAAAAGATTTCCCTCCAAATGGTCATATTCATGTTGAATTACTCTGGCTTTAAAACCAACATACTCTTCAGTATGCTCTTCAAAGTGCTCATCGAGGTACTGAACCACTATACTTTCTGGCCGGTTGACAGACTCATGTATCCCTGGCACACTCAAGCAACCTTCTTCTGCTGACACTTCATTTTCACTACGATTAGTGATAGTTGGATTGATCATCACTTTTTTGAATGTTGCCAACTCAGGATCATCTTCTTTAAATGCTATTAAATCAATCACAAACATCCGAATGGGCAATCCCACCTGAGGAGCCGCTAGTCCAACACCATCAGCATTGTACATGGTTTCATACATGTTTTCAATCAGCATAGATAAGTTGGGATAATTCTTGTCTATTGGTTCGGCTTGCTTGCGAAGCACTGCATTTCCATAAGTGTAAATAGGTAAAATCATTATCAAAAAAAAATTACATGTTAAGCGTTATTTCATTCATTATAAAACACTTGATAAAAAACTCAGTGCCTGGATTCTAGATACGACTGTAAAATTATTGTTGCAGAAATTTTATCAACCAATTCTTTGTTTTGTCTGTCTTTTTTCTTTAAACCTGCTTCAAGCATGGTCTTATGAGCAAGTACAGATGTAAAACGCTCATCTACATAAACAAGTTCTATGTGAGGAAATTTTCTTTGAAGACCCGTCACAAAAGGTCGAATATATTGCATTGAATCCGAATCCTGCCCATTCATTTGCTTTGGTAGTCCTATAACAAATTTTTCAACCTCCTCCTTCTTGGTATATCTTTCAAGATAATCCAACACTTCATGAACAAGCACTGTGTCTAAGCCATTGGCAGAAATTTGAAGTGCATCAGTCACCGCCAGACCCACACGTTTTTGTCCGTAATCAATAGCAAGTATTCGTCCCATTATTTGTTTAGATTAAAAGGAGTGCAAAGTTACAACTTTTCTGACGTATAGGCTGTAAGTTGAACCCAAATTAAGCATTTGAAAATGCTTAATCGCTATCTTATTAGTTGCCAGGGCTTTTTTCAAAACTACTAATGATTAATTCGGGTTGAACTAAATTCTAACAACTACATAAGCCATATCATCCATTTCTTAGCTTCGATTATCATTCTGCATTTTTTTGTATCTTTGTTTATTCAAATATTTTTTGGGAAAAACAAACAGATGAACAATTTAGATTTATTGCAAAAACAAGCTGTACTTCAATGTGTTTACCAGGTGATAGCATCTGCCGATGGTGATATTGAAGAAAATAGAGATTTTGAAGCTATTGAATATGTGATGAACATACTTGAAGTTGAATCCATCAATGTGTGGGAAAAAGCATTATCACTCAACTGCTACGATGCTTTCACCCACCTGTCACAGATACCTACAGAGGATAAAAAAGCACTAAAAACTACCTTGCTAAAAATAGCTGAAATGGGAGGGGACACACTTACCCGACGCACCTGCGCCGAACACATTTGTCATTTGGTGGGGTGTGAGTAGGGAAGGGTATTAAGCAGTACACACCCCAAATCCGGGAGTTTAATATCTATATTTTACTCATATTTTATCTATATATTTCTACCTCTCGATTACCTTCGGTTTGAACTGTTCGGAAATTCCGAACAGTTGCCGACTGTACTAATTCTCCCTCTTCAAACACATTTTTAATGTGCTCGCTGATAGTGGCTTTTGATTTTTGAAACAGTTCACATAACTGTGCCTGTGACAGCCAGACCGTTTCTTCCTCCAAGCGTACATCTATTTTGATGCTGCCCTCAGGGTTTTGATATATGATTATTTCGCTGTTGTTCATAGCGTGTGTTCAATATTTTGTGGTGCGGACATACTTAGACATTCATTGCTTCATTTGCTTACTTCAATCCTTGTTTTCGGGTCTATTCAATAAACTGTGTCAGAAAAGACACATACGAATGCTTCTTTACAATGTTTTAGCTTTCTCAAGATATACTAGTGTCAATTTATCACTAATTTCTTCTCGCTTGAATTCTTTATATCCAAGTTTATTGTAAAGATATAAATTCTTCTGGCTCTTAAAACCTGTAAACAGCTCATATCTATTGCAGTATGCAAGGTTACTTTCAATTGAGCTCATTAGTAG
>CAIUKZ010000505.1 GCA_903899865.1 uncultured Bacteroidales bacterium
GGACGGAGAACTTATTTGGACATGCTTATCCACAGCTTGCCAGGTCAGCTTTTCAAGGATCTCAAGCTTTATTTTTATGACTTGAATGCCAAATTTAATTATAGTTTCTCGGACAAAGACAGAGTTTATCTGTCAGGATATTTAGGCAGAGATGCTTTTGGGTTGGATAAGTTTGGACAATATACTTTTGGAAATAAGACAGGCACGCTAAGGTGGAATCACGTATTCAAGTCAAACGCATTTTCAAATACCTCACTTATTTTTACAGACTACAACACACAGTTGGGTGTCAAATTATCGAATATTAATCTTCAGATTTTCAATCAGATATATGATGTAAATATAAAACAGCAGTTTCAGATATTTTCATTGTTGGACCATGAAATCAAATTCGGAATGGATGGTGTTTACAGGTCAATAAATGGCGGAAAATTGAGCGTAAACGATAAGCAACTTGGCAGTGACAACCTGCGAAAAGGTCTAGAAGTGTCATTTTTCGCACAGGACAGTTGGAAGCTAAATGACAATTTGAGAGTGAATTATGGCGCTCGTGTGTGCAATTACAATGCGCTGGGTGGTAGTAAATACTATCAACTTGATGAGAATAAGAATCTTATCGACACCATTGCTCCAAACTCCATTGTTCAAAGTTATTTGTCTTTAGAACCCAGAGTGACATTGAGTTATCTGGTCAACGAAAATGCGTCACTAAAACTTGGATATTCACGTAACACACAAAACATACATCAGCTGGTCAATCCAAACTCTACTAGCATAGACCCTGAAACAAAATGGATAGCCAATACTAACAACATTAAACCTGAGATAAGTGACATCCTATCAATAGGAAATTTCTGGTCTATACAGAACAACTATGAACTTAGTGCTGAACTATATTACAGAAAAATGTACAATGAAATAGACTATAAGGAGCACGCCGATGCCTACGACCCCATCGTAGAGCGACAACTTCTCTCAGGACAAGGAAGGGCTTATGGACTAGAATTGCTACTTAAAAAAAACACTGGCAAACTCACTGGATGGGTCGGATACACCTTGTCACGTACGGAGCGACAAATAAACGGTATTAATAACAACAATTGGTATCTTTCAGACCTAGATAGAACCCATGACCTGTCGGTGGTACTGATGTATGATATCAACAAAAAGTTGAGTTGCTCTTCTGTATGGGTTTACAGAACAGGGAGAGCAGTCACCTATCCTTCAGGAAAATACATCATTGATGGTGATCCTGTCCTAGCTTATCCAGAGAGAAACGGATCTAGATGGCCTGACTATAAGCGACTAGACATAAATCTGACATGGAAAGCTCTCAAAACCAAAAACATGGATGTGGATGTCAATCTGGGTGTGTACAATCTACTCGGATGGGACAATCCTATAATAGTCTATTTTACCAACACTGGTAATGAAACCAAGGCCATGAGTACGTCTATAATCAGACAAATACCGTCCATCTCAGCTACTCTAAAATTAAAATGACATGAACGCAATCTGCTATAAAACAATCTCAATACTGATGCTTGCCCTCCTATTAGTGTCGTGCTTGACCGATGATCGAGAAATAAAAATTACTACTATTGATCCAGGACGAAAACCTGTGATAGAAGCAGAATTGAGTACCGATAGCCTGCAAAGTCATGTAAGGCTTACTTGGTTGTCATCGTTCAATTCCACAGCCGCACCTCAGCCCATTCACAATGCCGTTGTGTTGGTAAAAGATTCAAACACTTCGAAAATTGACACATTAAAAGAGACTGTCAGTCTACAAGGAGATTACACCAAGCCCAGACTAGTAGCTATTTCAGGTCACAGTTACCAGTTGTCTGTGACTATAGAGGGGAAAACATACACCGCCAAATCAACCATTGGGAGTGGTTTTACGCTGAATTCCAGTAGGTATTCATTGGTAGATTTAGGAAGTGTATTTAGTGGACTTGGGCTCAGTGTGGGTCAAGATTCAACTCAAAAATCCTTAACCATTTATGCTACCGGTCAGAGCAACAACATAATTAAGAATGCTAATTATGCTGCCAAACTAAAACTCAGTCTTGACAATGAGCCTATTCAAAAATCAGTGATGGAGCAGGTTCCCAATTCGTACGAGGATGAGCTAGTGATGTTTTCTTCTGTTACAGATTCGCTGTTTAAAGCCTCAAAAAGCATGACGTTGGAGATACAAGTATTTGACAAGGATATTTATACCTATTTGAAAGGAGTGGAAAATGCATCAACTCCAGGGCAGGCTGCGCCCGTTAACCCAGTGTCCAATATCTCTGGGGTTCATTGGGCTATTTTAATGTTCACACATCTTCGGTTGCCAAGTTAGATCTGACCCTCAAGAGTGTTCAACAAAAATCTGCTGCAGGAACTAGAAAACGTTAATGCAAATTTTAGTTCTACTTAGAATTTGCTGTAAAATTCACAAATATCTATTATACAGATATATAATGGATTTTAATCTATCGTATGTACAAGCTTTATTAGTGTATTTGTTCATTCTCTTTGGACTTCACGTCAATGTAATTGGGGGATGGCTTACAAAGTCAAAATCAGAACCCCGAAGCGGGTTTATCTACAATCACTCAGTAGGGTTCAACCCACTACGGTGTTGATATTTATGGATTATTCATATCCCCCAGTTGCGCTTCGCTTACTGGGGGTTAACCACATTTAACACCTTCGGAGTTTATAAGCAGACCTTACTTACCATAAATTCTGGTTTTTATTTTTTCAATTCTTCCTGTTGTGATGCTTGATTGGCATCTTATAATCAAGGCTATATGTAATAGACACTTCCCAAAACAATCATTCGTTCTATTCCCCAAATGAACGAATGATTGCATGAAAAACCCCAGCTATTATAATCTAAGAGAGAAAATCACGGTTGTACATTTACCGAAAACCACAACAATCGAAAATCGTAGAAATCGGTATTTTGATTAATTCACAGTAAAAGTTTTTTCAAAATATCCCAGTTTTGAATAGCTGTTCCATTCCATTCTACAGTCATATATTATACATGAATCTTCAATAGCTGCGTACAAAAAAGCACAAACGAATGATTCCCTATGGGATGAATTTATTCTGTTTGTTTTTCATGGATGTAGAAGATCAACTCCAAGTATGATGTGCTTGGTGTAAAATGAAACGAACATGACAAAATTTAAACAATTTTGACCCACAGGGGCATGTTTAAATTTTGTTATGTAAGTTCCATGTGACAAATAAAAACAATTATAAACAGATAAAAAATTGGCTTAACCAGCAGCTTAAAACGACCTATAATCTACTTACTACTATGATTAATCGAATAAAAGCAATTTGCTTCTTAATAGCAATCTTCTCAATACAGAATTTGTTTTCCGCAAACGAAAGCAACGAGAGCCAGGCAAATGTAACTAGCTGTAATATAAGTGTAAGTACAGAACAACTTACGATGTTTGGTAATAGTTTCGATATTCGGTGGTTTAAAATTACAGCTGATGGATTGAGCTCTGATATAGTGATAACTCCTCCAGCAGATTTCAATATTTCATTGATATACAAATCGGAATATCAGTCCACACCTATCGCCATACATCCCATTGGTGGAAAAGTTGACACATTAGTATTTGTTCGTTTAAAGCAAGATTTAAAGGTAGATACTTACAGCAATGAAGTTATTTCCATAACTTCCACTTGTACAAAGCCGATTAATGTAGTTTGTTCGGGTATGGTGAAACCGGATGTGTGGTTTAGTAAACAGGGAGCTTACTCATGTACCTATGACAAAGAAGGAGCTGGTGAGAATATTGGTTTGTTTGATGCATTTGTTGTTCAAGTATATAGTTTGGTAGATTCCTATTTGTGGACAGGACCGAATGGCTTTACATCAACAGAAAGAAATCCTGTACTCGAAAATCCGGGACCTGACAGGTCGGGCTATTATACTTTAAAAGTAACAACGATGAGTTCGGATGGGTTAACTGAATTGTCTGACTCATTTTCAAGTAGTATTAATTTTTATGATATATTTCGTGAGCCTAAAATCAAGTCCATCACACAGCCTAGTTGTAGTAACCCTACAGGTAGTGTAGAGTTAATCGTATTTACAAAAAGTAAATTTCTCCTTCAAATAGATTCCGTGCATTACATAAATAGCGAACAAACCAGCGAAAGAATGAATGATCAAACCGCAGTCGCTGATTGGGGGGCTCAATATGTGGACGAAAATGGAAACACCGTACTTCCTATCTATGGATTGCATGCAAATAGAACATATCTGTTTCTTGTGACAGAACAAAATTCAAATTGTATGAATTTTACAGGCACTTACATAAATTACCCACTCGAAGTTCCCTCAGCACCTCAGATAGGCTCTATCGTACAGCCCACCTGTGGCTATGACTTTGCCTCGGTGAAATTAACCAACCTGCCAAAAGGCAATTGGCAATTGAAATGTTCGCCTGCCGATGTGGTAATTGTCGATGGTAGTGGTGAATCTACAACCATCACTAATTTACATGCAGGAAAATCCTATACATTTACAGTGACTGATGCCACATCGGGTTGCATCTCTATGCCATCATCGCCAGCTGCAATTAATCCCTCTTTACATATCCCCAAAGTAACAATAGACTCTGTCATTCATCCTACATGTGGTGTGAAAACCGGTGGAGTGGTGTTGAGTGGTCTGCCTGCATCGTGGAAAATTAAACCCTCACCCTCTGACGTAGCAGAAAAATCTGGCACCAATTCTACTTTTACCTTTGAAGGCTTAAAAGCCAATACCACCTATACCTTTACAGTTACCGATTTGAATTCGGGCTGCGAGTCCACTCCCTCGGCACCCAAAACTATTAAGGACACCTTACGCATTCCACCTCCACCCAAAGTAAGAGTCACCACCATCCCTACTTGTGAATCTGCAGCTGGTAGTGTACTTGTGTATGGACTGCCCTCTAGTGGAAAATGGACATTAAAGCAGGTGATGAATAGCTCCTCTCCTGATACAGAAGGCATCATCATCACAGGAATAGGCGAAAACATATCGATTAAAAATTTATTGGGAGGTACTTATAGCTTTTATGTAATAGACGAAGTGTCTGGTTGCCCTTCGTTGCCATCAGAATCCTCTGTTATTGTCATTCCACCTCAGCCAGTTACTCAAGTTCCACAGATTAGCGTGTCTCAGCCTACCTGTGCAGTCGCAACAGGAACACTGTCATTCACGGGACTTCCATCAGATGCTTGGACAATAAATGGATCTGATGGTAAAACATATCAAGGCAACACTCCAAGCTTTGAAGTTAAAAATGTTATTCCTGGGGATTATACCTTCATTGTGACCAATGATGCAACAAGCTGTTTGTCTTTGCGGTCGCCTGTAGTTACAGTGTCTCCTCAACCCATTACGCCTTCTGTACCGAAAGTGATAAATATAGTAAAACCGACCTGTTCAAAACCATATTCCAGAATAGCCTTAGGTGGTTTGCCCGATGTTGGGTGGAGGCTGATTGCGGTCAATAATGTTGACAAAGACACTATCACTTTAAGAGGAAATGGTTCCACTGCCGAATTAAGCGGGTTTAAACCTACGGCTCAATACTCAATTGCGGTGAGCAATGGCTCTTGTATGTCCAGTGTGGTGGATGTCACCATTGATGCTATGCCTGTTTTGCCATCTGCACCGGGCATTAGTGCATTGAATCAACCAACGTGTGACATGCCCTCTGGAAGTGTCAAAGTATCCAACTTGCCTGCAGGGAAATGGATGTTGATGGATGATCAAAGTTCACTGAGTGCAACTGGGAATGGCAGTGAGTTTGTGTTGAAAGATGTATTGATTGGCACTCACACTCTTTCTGTAGTGGATAGTATGGGATGTAAATCTGCATCTTCCATTGAGTTTACTTTGGTGCCTTATCCTCATAATACCATTAGTCTGATAAGCAAAAAGGGCACTGATAATTCCCAACATGTAGAACTCAATGAAAATCTATCACCAATTATTTATCACACATTCGGCGCTACAGATGTAGTGATTAATAATCTGCCTCATGGTGTAAGCTATGCGTTTAGAAATGACAGTGTTATCATAACAGGGTCTTCCGAACAATCTGATGTATATGACTATCAGGTATATCTCAATGGTGGATGTGGAAGTGTAAGTACATCAGGTAGGTTCACCATTCTTCCTCCTGAAGTAAAAATCCCCAATGCCTTTTCACCCAACGGTGATGGCACCAATGACTTTTTTAGGATTGCCTACAACAACCTTCAAACTCTTCATTTTAAAGTCTTTGATCGCTCAGGATTAATGGTATATGACGAAAAAAACTTCAATGGAGATTGGGATGGAAAAAGCAATAGAACAAATCAAGATTTAATTTCAGGGACTTATTATTATATGCTAGAAGTAAACAATGGTGTATATACAAAACAATACACTGGGTACATTACAATAGTACGGTAGCCGAAAAGGTTAAATGATTATCCACATAATGACCTGTTGATAGACAAGCTTCATGCAACCAACTGAACTTGTCCAGTGAGCCGAAAACAAGTGAGGTAAGCGGTTAAAAATCATCCTTTTTGAGTCCCGTCATATTTCGACGGGATGAGTTTGGACGATTTGAGCCTGACGAGCGTTAGCTTTTCGAGTGATGCGGACACAGTCTTGAAAAGCACGTTTACGTTAAAGCGATAGAAAATTTATTTTATATCGCTGAGCGTAGTGCTTTCAACTTGTTAATTTTTTTGCTTACTTTTTTGTGTCAAGACAAAAAAGTAAGTGGGGTTGAGGGGCAAAGCCACTATTGGAAAAAACAATAGGTCGCTTTGCGGATAATCATTGTTTGACTAAAGCCAATATCTTATTCTACCTATCTATCCGCCCCATAAATGGGACGGCAATTGACACAAAGAATACAACATTATTTAGTTCTTTTTACTAAAAACTCTCTAAATACCTAAAAATTTAAATCATAAACACATGAAACGAGCACGACAAATAAACTCTGACACACAAGTAGATGTTTATGTGCGAGTTCCATCTGACAACTAAAAAACAATTATAAACACATGAAAATCAGTATTTTTAAAATATCCTCCATTTCCCTTCTTCTCGCAGTCCTGACTTCTTGCCTTGCTGATGATGAGGAGATCAGTGTCAAAACAAATGACACAGGACAAAAGCCAGTGATAGAAGCCGAACTGAGTACTGATTCACTTCAAACCTATACTAAGTTGACATGGCTTTCATCGATTGACAACGTCAAAGCCTCACAACCAATTCATAATGGTTTGGTTACGCTCAAGGACTCTAACACCAATCATACGGACACCTTGCTGGAATCTTCCCAAGCTCCAGGTAAGTATGTCAAATCAAGATTAAAAGCAATAGAAGGGCACACCTATTTGCTAACCGTAAGTATAGACAGCAAGACTTACACAGCAAGGTCTAAAGTAGGAAGTAAGTTCCTTCTTAGTAAACTAAGGTATGAGTCATTGTTAGCAAATGATTTATTGGGGAGTTTAGGTATTAACTTGTGGAGTCTTGGAGGTGACATCGACACTACCAGCAGATATTTCACGTGCTATGTCACCGGCGATAGCTATAATAGCCTTCAAAATTCAAACTACAGTGCAAGAATGATTCTTAATATTGATGGGAAACGCTATTACAAGGCACTTAACAATGAAGTGCGAACTTCTTATGTGGACGATGAAGTTATTACGACTTTGATACCAGATTCTGTTCTCAAAAATGTCAAAGTGGTATCAGTTGAAATTCAAGCGTTTGATAAAAGCATCTACAACTACTTAAGTGAAATAGACAATGCTACGAACAACACTCAAGCAGCTCCAACCAATCCCCCATCAAACATCTCTGGTGGAGCTTTAGGGTATTTCTTTGCACACACTTCCTCTGTTATAGAGACTAATTATGTCCAAGCTCAATCTAAAGCCCAAAAAGCAATAATAGGAACCCGAAAGAGATAAACCAAATTATTGAATTGATATTTGACATTTCAATATCCACCAAAAACACGAAATGTCATATTGGGTGAGGTATCAGCTAAATGCCCCTTCCAAGTATTTCTTAGTCAATTCACGGCGTGGGTTTTTGAAAACTTGTTCGGCAGGACCTGCTTCTATCACTTCGCCGAGGTACATGAATACTACGTAGTCGGCAATGCGCAAAGCTTGGCGCAAGGTATGTGTCACCATCACGATGGCATAGTCCTTTTTGAGTTCCACGAATAGTTCTTCGATGTGTTTGCTAGAAATCGGATCTAAGGCAGATGTGGCCTCATCGGCAAGGATAAATGCTGGTTCTACCGCCAGTCCACGCGCCAAGCACAGTCGTTGTTGTTGCCCGATGGACAGTTTGTTGGCAGGCACATGAAGTCGGTCTTTCACTTCTTTCCACAGCCCCACGGCACGCAGTTGGTATTCCACTATTTCGTCCAGTTTTTTCTTGTTGCGTGTGCCATGTATCTTGCACCCGAAAGCGATGTTGTCGTAGATGGACATGGGTAGCGGGCATGGACGCTGTGAAAGCAATCCCATTTTCTTACGGATATGCGTCACTTCGGCATCCTTTTCATAGAGGTTTTCATTGTCCACTAGCACTTTACCTGTGATGGTTACATTCTCAGTTTTGTCTAGCAGTCGGTTGAATGTTTTCAATAAAGTGGACTTACCACAGCCCGAAGGCCCTATGATACACGTGATGCTTTTGTCAGGAATTTCGATGTCAATATTCTTCAAAATATGATTTTTCAGAATATGCACATTGAGATTACGAACACTCAAGTGAGCTTCTTTGGCTGTAGGTTTAACAGTGTCTTTGGTTATCGATGATGCTTCCATTAGATTTTGTTTTTAGAAAATTTTTGTGTGACGAATCGTCCAACGACGCTCAATATCAATACGATAATAGTCAGGATGAGTGCCGATGCATAGGCTCTGTCTTGCACATCCGCCGATGGACTGCTCAACTGAAAGAATACCGAGAGTGGCAATGTAGCCGCTGGTTGGCTAAACGAAGTGGGTATGCTGTCCGAGAATCCTGCCGTAAACATCACCCCAGCCGCATCACCGATGGCTCTGCCGATAGATAGCAAGGTGGCGGTGACAATACCAGGGGCTATCTGACGCACCACCACGCCCATGGTTTCCAATCGTGTGGCTCCGAGCGAGTAAGTGGCATCCAGCAGTTCGCGTGGTAGTTGCCTTGCCACTTCGTCCATGGACCGAATGAAAATGGGAATAATGAGCAATGTGATGACGATAATACCACCACCCAATGACGTGCGCAATCCCAGATAAATCATGATGGTAAATGCAAAAGCACCATAAACGATGGACGGGATGCCAAACAAAATATCAAATGAAAGTCGAGCAATATAAGCCAGTTTGGAGTCTTTTGGCAGATAGACATTGATGTAAAAAACCACCGGAATGCTAATCAACAATCCCAACACGGTAGAAGCACCTACGATGTAGAGCGAACCCACAATGGCATTGAGCACACCACCTTCTTTTCCAATGTAAAAGCCCCCACTAGGCAACTTAGTAATCATGTCCCAGTTTAGTGCTGGAAGCCCACGAGCTATGATGGTGTATAATATACTTGCCACAAAAACAAAGACCAGCGCAGTAGCACCAATCATGAATAACTTCACTATTTTTTCTTCTATGAATCGCATGATGTTGTAAGTTTAGATTGTCTGTGGAATGTATTACCCACTAATCAACTGTCCTGCCTTTCAGGCAGTGATATTCTTGTTGATGTTTGTGTCCGTAGATTGGAAATCTACGGTTATGAAAGTATGGCCTTTCAGGCTTTTGTCTAGTTAACTTGTCTACAAAATTACTTGTATACTCGTCAACCTGTCTACTTGTTAACTCGTCTACTTACCTCTCTATTCTATGCAAAATAATTCTTGATCCAGCATTAAATACCAGCACTACAATGAATAAGAAGAAAGCAGCCAACATCAATGCCGAATCATACAGTGGCACTGACAGCATTTCTCCATAATTATTGGCTATCAGCGCAGGAATAGGATAGCAGGAGTCGAATACCGACCCTGGTATCACTGGTAAATTTCCACACACCATCAACACGGCAATGGTTTCCCCAAAAGCACGAGAAATAGCCAGTACCACAGCCGCCAGAATGCCCGAAAAACTTTTTCGCAACACCACCAATTTGATGGTTTGCCACGGAGTAGCGCCGAGTGATAGAGTGGCATTTCGCAGATCATCTGGCACCACTGAGAATATTTCTACGAATAAACTTATCAACAATGGCAAAATCATCACACCCAATACGATTCCTCCAGCTAAGGTGCTGTAGCCCGTAGCGTATTCCACAAAATGCGGTGCCAATGTTTCTGAAATCCAAGGAACGATAAATAATGTCCCCCACACGCCGTAAACCACCGACGGCAAACCAGCCAAAATATCCAATGCTGGAAATACAAACCGTTTGACAGATGACTTCGAATATTCAGTCAAATAAATGGCAGTGAGCAAAGCAATGGACAGTGCCATCACGATGGCTAAACCTGTAATCCAAAGCGTACCCAAGATAAAAGGTAAAAACCCAAATTCGCCATTGGACGGTTTCCACTCAGTGGTGGAAAGCAGTGTCCATAAGGTTTTTTGCTCAAGAATGGGTTGTGACTTTAAATACAAACCGATGCCGATGCCTACTACCAGTAGAAGTGATAGGGTGGTTAGCCCTAGCATCACTCCACTGGCTAGTTTGTCTTTGAATATTCTATTTGAAAATTTCTTATTCATTAAAAATAGCTTTGCGATATTTACTTCGTGATATTTTGCCTTTGGCGATAATAGCTTCGCGATAGTTGCCTTCGGCGGTAATAGCTTCGCGATAATTGCTTCGCGATATTTGCTGTGCGATATTAGCCTTTGGCGATAGCGACTTCGTGTCTTTCTGCCTTTGCGTTCCAAAAAACATTTTTCAGACGCCGTAGGTGATATTTCTATCCCCAACTATGTATCTATGTGGTTTGGTTTTTTCTTTGTTATACTGCCATTTTGCCGAAAGGCAAAACTATGTGTCCTTTCTTTTTAATGCCTATTTTCTTGATGTGTCCAATGTGTATTGTTGTCTTCTTTTGTGCCTTTTGTGGTTCGATTTCCTAATCTATAGAACTAAATTATCAACTCATTTACTTTAGCTTTTCCAAATTCGCGCTCAACTTTTGGTTGTTAAGTCCGATAAATCCCAATTCATTATTGAAGGCTTGACCTTTGCTCAAAACGAATTTAAGGAATTCCAGCACAGCAGGCTTCGTGGGTTTGCCATTAGAAACAAGATATAATTCACGTGCAGGTGGCGAAGGATATTTTCCACTTGCTATGGCACGAATCAACAGATTCAAATTGTCATAAAATCGCTCATCTGGATCTATCTTTCCATTATTATTTACATCAATGGGGAAAGGAATAATGCCAGGGTTGGTGCGTTTGGTTTTGCTATCGTACACGTAAGAGATGTTGTTGTAGCCTATTGCCAATGGGTCTTTTTGTATGGCTGATGCCACTCCGGGGTCACCAAAGACACCAGTTCCTTTGAGGTCTTCTTGTTTTTTGCCAAGAAATGCTCCCCATGTTTCGCCAGCTCCACAAGCATCCGACCGGTTGTACACGTGAAGTGGAATACTACCCGACACACCCACCACTTTGTTCCATGTAGTGAACTCTGCTGTTACAAAAATCTTCTTTGCCACCGCCTGACTCAACCCTTTTTGAAGCAATTCTTTAATTTTTGGATTTTTGGCATTTATGGTAGGTATCACTGCGTCTTTGGCCACAGCTATCGCAAAGGCACCTTTTTTTAGTTCCTCAGGGTGAATCTCGCGAGACACCATGCCCAAGTCCACAACTTTGGATAAAGCGTCGGTGATACCTTTTCCTGCACCACCTGCAGAAACGTCAATCTTTACTTTCGGATGAAGTTTCTTGAACTCATCAGCCCATTTTACAGCAAGAGGGTAAAGAGCAAATGCTCCCGAAAGTGAAATCTCACCTTCCAACTCTTTGCTATTCGACAGAGCTTGTGCCTTGAAGGGTAAAGTCAGCGCTATGACTGACAATAGGATGTAAATGTTTTTGTTTTTCATCTGTTGTATAAATTAAGCCCCCTAATCCGCCAGCTGGCGGAGAACAGAGAGTCGGTTTTAGGTTTCAATCTTATCCTGTATGTCCAAATTATTATGTTTGGTCATGGGTGTTTCATCTGTTTATTTAAATTGTAATCTTGTGAGTATATGTAAGTCTTTAAAAGGATTTAGATTGTTGTTGCTACTTATGAATAGCCTTAGAATGAAATTTGCTTCTTTCTCGACTTTTGACCTTTGTCATTTGACCTTTGACCTTTGACTCTCATTACTACTTTGCTTGATTTTCAAGTGATTTATCACCCTGTGTTAGTTTCGGCTTTTCTAAATTTATCTTGTGAAACAGTGTAAACCTAAGGATGTTTCTGTTGAAGTAGTCATCACCAGATGGTCGTTGTTGAAACCAGTGTAAGTACCCCACGTCAAATGTTACATCTGGTGACCAATCCCAACTAATACCAGCATACAGTCTGTTTTGATCAAATAGGTTATTCACAATGTTAGAACCTGCATTGATAAGAAGTTCGTCACTGACCTTTACTTTAAATAATTGCTTTTCATTGATTTTGAAAAGAGGAACAGTGGCCTGAATCCGGTATCTAAAACGGAAGTTTTCAAAGTTATAATCGTCTTCCAGTTCTGTACGCGCGCTGTTCGTGTTGTGAAAAAATCGTGCTTCGGCTCTATATCTATGGTCGACAGTCAGTCCAGTGAGTTTTTGCTTGTATGCCATTTCCAGATGCGGTCTTAGTTCTGGCACTGTCAATTTAACTGCCGCATAAGGGTCGTTCGGATTTTGAAGAAACAAACACATTCCAACGGAGCCTTCCCAACCACTTTTGCCTAGTAAATGATGAATATGCCCTCTGAAAATGAGTTGATGTTGACTCAGTGGATTGACAAAATGTCTTTCTTGCACCTCATTTTGAAAATACCATTTCTCATTTATTTTCACAGTTGTGAATACACCATACCATATTAAATCTTGATTGGTAACAGTTTTTTGTCCAAAAGTAGATATCCCAATCATGCAACTGAGCATAATTATTATTGTACTTCTGAAGTTCTTATTTTGATTAATTATCATCGCATTCATCATTTTCGTTTCTAATCTTCTGACAATACAAAGTAACAGTATCTGTCAATGAGTCACAATACCGTGTGGGGTGTAAATCTCTACCACGTTCATGTGGCAATTATCTACCCTATTTAAGGTAGATGCATGAATCGCAAGTTAGTTGAACCATCCGCAAATACCGTTTGCACAAACAATATAGTCCAATTTCGACTTCGTCTCATTGATACTATTTGTTTGAAGCAACGGCATTAACAACAGTAGACATAAAAATGACTTTGGGTCATTTTATATGTACTGTTTGTATAATTTTGGAAGAACAACTTAGGATGAAA
>CAIUKZ010000506.1 GCA_903899865.1 uncultured Bacteroidales bacterium
ATATATATAATCTTATCTTAAAATGTCTTATCAGTCTGGGTACCAAGTGCCTCACAATTATCATTCTGCTAACTCAATGGAACCTGGCGTTCCTGAAAGTCTCGTTTCTGCTCTGGATCAAAAAATGATCCCTTCAACAACTACTATCAAACAAATTTCAACACAGTCTGGTGATCAGAAATCTGGAGGTTTGATGCTTTTTCAACTGCCTACGGGATCGGGGCAAGGATATCTTAAATCTGGTAGCGCTTATCTTAAATGTAAAATTACTTTTACACAAGCGATCGCGGCCGCTAATATGATTGCTTTCCAAGGTGGTCTAGATCCTAGTGGAGCAAATCCACCAACTGTTGCTAACGCCTCTCTCGGTGGTGGATCAGCATCTGCAATTATTTCTAGAATGAATGTCAGTTGTGGAGGTGTTTTATTGAATTCTATACAAAATTATCGTGTTCTGCATGATGCTATTTTAAATCATTGTACAAGTGTCGGATATAGACAACATGACAGCGCTATTATGGAATTTACTGGTAAATCTTTGAGTAGTGTAATTGCTAATGGTGTCCTAGATGTTTGTATTCCTATCATGGTACCCTGTATGAACGACGAACAGTCGTTGCCTTTATTCTTACTTAATTCTCCTGTTGTTATCGAAATTTTATTTAGTTCTGTCAACGACGCTATAGCGTATACAACTACCGCTGTTACAGAATTTACTGTATCTAGTGCTTTTATTATTTATGAAAATTTAAATGTGAGTTCAGATTTCGAGATGGCTGTAAAAATGAAACTCCAACAAGGTGCCGTCTGGTCTATGTCTACTGATGATTTTTATAATTTGTCCCTCGCAAATAATGCAAATATTAATTATAACATTGGTCTAAATCTTTCAAGTGTTAAAGGCATACTCTGGACTTTTAATGTTACTCCAGTTGCCGGAGAATATCATAATTATTCTGGAGATACACAGACTGACGCTAAACTCTATCTCGACGGGCGATTGATTAATCAATTTGGAAATTTGGATACTATTCCACAACAGTATATGGAAATGCAACGCTCTATTGGCGGGATGTTTGACTATGTTACCAGTAGTCAAAGCTATGGATTATTGCCATTAATTAGTGATACCAACGTCGTAACGGCACGATTGTTTGGAACTTATCCTTTAACAAGTTACCTCGGTGGCATTGCCTGTAATAGAAGTTCTGATTCTGGTTTTGCTTTTACTGGCACACCCTGCCAAACTATTAATTTCACTAGAACCTGCGCTGGGACTGCTGGTACTCTTTATTTAATGGTTCTTTATTCTCAAATGATTATGATAGATGCCTCGGGATCTGTTTCAATTGTTAGATAATTAGTCTTTGTAAAAGCAATTTTAGACATTTCATTGAAATGTCTAAGCAATTTGACGGTTGAAAACCTAAAATACACTTTCGTAAGTATTTAAAAAAATAAACTTTCGTAAGTATATATATAAGTAAATTTTAAGTTTTTAACTGACAAATAATGGACGAAAAAAAAATTTTAGACGAAAATGATACCTGGGTTAGTCAATGTTGTAAAA